>CAZOPW010000041.1:0-22517 GCA_964581795.1 uncultured Thermoplasmatales archaeon
GACCATCTGGTTATGAGCCAGACGCTCCACCAGACTAAGCTACGGGCCCGATCTATTTTTACCTTGGTTGAATATAGTAAGTAGTACAAAAATATATTGTGATAAAAAAAGTGATTACTAGGTTTAGGAACTTTAATTTTAAAAAGCTATTATTTGAAATTACAAGTGAAAAAAAGACTAAAACTCTTTATCAGAGTTTTAGGAAACTGGTTTTTTTTATCTTAAACTTTTCTTAATTTTTTTATTCTTCTTCGAACTCTTCATCAATTGATTCCCAAAATGATTGAACTTCTTTACCAAGAGATTCCTCCCAGGAGATGGTTATGTAATCACAATCATCTGTGAATTCACTTGTTTCCGAGTTTGTTTTTTCCCTTAATTTTTGTTTCATCTTAATTCCCTTTCCTCACCATCTTATAGATTCATGCTAGTCTTTATCAATCAATATATTTATACTTGGGCAGAGAAAATAACAATTTGAAAAAATGACAAAATGATGAATAACAAAATATTCTTAATCTGACAAATCTATAACCGTGAAAGAAGGGGAGTTATGAAACCAATTCAAGAACTCGCACGATATCCGTATTTACAAGATGCAAAAATATATGTTAAAAAACAAGGAATGGCTATAACTGAGTTGATAAAGGACCCTTTATATGATCGCGCACTGTCAATTGCGGTTGAACGATTAAATCATGCATTTGAAAACAAAGATATTGGAGTAAGAAGACTTTCTACTGAATCTGATTGTATCATGGAATTATTTTCTTATCCGATTGCTAGGATGATAACTTGTTGTATAAATGATTCCTTTTTCACACGACGTTACGCATTAGGAGAAGCAGTTCGTTTTTTTAAAAATCTAATGAAAGAACCCACTTCAACAATTGTTGAAATTGCTAAGGAGTTTAATTTCACTATTAAATATGACCAGGATACTAATGTTCTTTCAATCTATTTTACTGATTATTTATCTTTTGCTCCTACAAGATATAAGACATGGAAGCTCGTTAATAGAGAAGTTAAGAATGGATATATTACGATAAGTCCTCGTGATCTCAGCCGGCTCAGTCAAGAAGCATTACGACATCGAATTAATAAAGAACTCAGTGACAAACCATGCCACGAACTCATCAAAAAAACATTTTATGAGGAAATAAACACGTTCAAAAATAAGGTTGCAACCATACAAAAAAATAATGAAACTATCCCAGTAGGAAAACTTGACATTGAAAAACTCCCTCCTTGTATTAAGAGAATACTTGCTGATGTTCAATCAGGAGAAAATGTTCCACATATGGGTAGATTTGCATTAGTATCTTTCCTTAACTCATTAAAATTAACTACACAAGATATAATCGATTTATTTAATACGGCACCAGATTTCGATGAGGAAAAATCTCGGTATCAAATTGAACATATCACTGGAGAAATCAGTTCAACTTCGTACAAACCACCCGGCTGCGATAAATTAAAAACATATGGATTATGTCCAAGCGAAGAAATTGATGAAATTTGTAAAAGAACAAATCATCCATTAAGTTATTATCGATATCGTTGGAAGAAAAGCAAAAAGAAAAAAACGAAAAAGAAAGAAAGAAATGAGGAATAGGATGAAACGCTTTTTTACTTTTGAAGGAATCGATGGATCAGGAAAATCAACTATTATAAGAACTGTATCTGAACAACTAGAAAAACATGGATATAAGACTATTTCTACTTTTGAACCAACAGATACCTGGTTGGGAAAATATGTACAACATCAAATCAAAACAAAAGCAGATCCTTATGTCACTGCTTTTACATTCATCGCTGATCGTATTCAACATTGTAAATATATTAAAGAATGGATAGAGGAAGGAAATATTGTGTTATGTGACCGGTATGCTGAATCAACATATGCTTATCAATCGGTTCAACTAAAAAAAACAATGGAGGATCCAATTCATTGGTTACAAGATTTAAGTAAACATAAAATCCTTTTCCCAACTTTGACGTTTTATTTTAGAATTAATCCAGAGAAAGCATTATCACGTATACAACATCGTGATGAGCTCATCCCATTTGAAAAACAATCTTTTCTTCAACAAGTACATTTGAATTATGAAAAGATCTGCAAAGGGAGACGATTCAAAACTTTTGATGCAACCAAATCTATTTCCGAACTAACCGAATTATGTTTCAATGAGATTATAAAAAAATCGAAATGAATTAATGAATATACGCACTCATAACTATAAATACCATGTTTGTTATTGATTACTGGAAGCTTTGATATCATGGAAGAGGAAGTTTTTGAACAACGTGTGGGAAGAACTCCATTAGTACGAGCAAAAAATTTAGAAAAACATTTAGGTGTTTCAAAAATCTATCTTAAATTAGAGGGGAATAATCCCTCTGGTCATAGAGAAGATCGGTTGGCATATTTGATCATTCGTGATGCACTTACTCGTGGTAAAAAAACAATTTGTATGGGTACTTTTGGAACCATTGGTGGTTCACTCTCTTATCTCTCTCAATTTTTTGATGTGAAATGTGTTTTTTATGTTCCTAATAAAAAAAAGATTTCACGAAAACAATTATTTCACAACGATAATGTTGAAATTAGAGAATTCGGTCGTACTTATAATGATTGTGTTAAAGAGAGTCGTCGTGTAGCAAAAGAGAATAATTGGTATGATGCAAACTTTGGATTGGCAAATAGTATGATCAATATGTATGCATTTTCGTACATTGCTCGTGAATTATCAAGAAGATTTGATGGGATTATTGATAGTGTATTTTGTCAAACATTTGATGGATCATCTATTTCAGGTCTTCATTTAGGATTTAAACAACTTTGGATAGATGAAGAAATTGATGTTCTCCCTAGACTCTGGGCGGTGAGTACAGAAAATGGGAACGCAATTATAGAAAGTTACAAAAAAGGATATGAAACAATACATAAACTTGATCCAAAATCAGTGAAAAAAACTCGTTATAGCCGTACTATGGTTAATTGGGATTGTCAAAATGGACAAGATGCATTAAATGCAATTTATGCAACGTATGGAAGAGCACTTGGAGTCACAGATGATGAATTAAGACGTTATACAAAAGAATTCAAAAAAATCGAAAAGATTCGATTGACGCAACGGAATGCATTTCCCGTAGTTGCATTTATGAAAGCAGCAAAAAACGGAGATATTGCAGATGGTAATCATGTGTTAATCCTTGATGATGGCAAAGTAGATTTAACAATTCGAGAGATATCAAAAAAAGATTTAAACATATCTTATAGTGAATTCTTAAAGAAACTTGATGATTGGTTACTCGAATTCACTGATCCGATGCCAGAGATAAAAGAAGCTGTGGAAAATGCATTTGAAGAAGGACATGTCCTAGGAGCCTTTGACCGAGGAAACATTGTTGGTATCACGATTCTTTCAAGAAGTAACTATGATACCTTTTTTCCAAAATATCATTTATCCTATATTGCAACAAAGAAGAATGTGAAAGGAAAAGGGATAGCTACTGAATTAATACAGAAAGCAATTCAAGTAACGAATGGAGATTTATCCTTACATGTGGAAACAAATAACAAAAAAGCAATAAGATTATATGAAAAAATGGGTTTAAGAAAAAAATATTATCGAATGTTATACGTTGGAACAGAACATGAATCACAATTGTGAACGGTTAACACCAGAGGAAACAATAGATTTGTTAACCCTTACGAAACAACTCATCCGTATTCCTAGTTCCGTTACCGATGGAGATGAGATTTATAAATATACTGAGGACTATTTGAAAAACAAGAATTTACCAGTAATAAGACAAAAAATAAAGAATCCGTATATAACATACCATAATTTTGAGAATCTGTATGTAAAACTTGGTAATGGTAATGGTCCAAAGATTATGTTGAATGGTCATCTTGATACGGTAGGTGTACAACGACCTGAAAGATGGAAACATCCACCATTTGCAGGTATAGAAAAGAACGGTCGAATATATGGTCGCGGTGCAGCAGATATGAAGGGAGGAATGGCTGCTGCGATTATGGCTTTAATAGCGTTTTCGAAAAGAAAACCTGAGTTTAATGGAGAAGTTTTCTTAAGCTGTGTGTTTGGTGAGGAAGCTCCATTTTCTTTAGGAGCAGACACGCTTCTAAGAGAGTATTCTTTTGATGATTATGATTTAATTCTTATCACTGAACCTTCTCCGATTCTTTCAATTAATGATTATTGTTTTACTCATGATAAGATTCATGAAACAAAGTTTCCAGTTTCCATTGTTGGGGCTGAAGGACGAGTGGTTTTAGAAATAGAATTTTTTGGTAAAGCAGCTCATGCATCACATCCTTCAAGAGGAATTAATGCATTGCATGATGCCGCGGTCTTAATTTCCGAGCTTGCTCATTTTGATATATTTACCAACATCAAACGTGGTCGAGGACATTATGTTGTATTAAATATAGAAGGAGGAGATCCTACGTTCACGGTTCCAGAATATTGCAGAGTGCTCATTAACCGACAGATTATGCTTGGGGAAGATGTTGCATCTGTAATTCGGGAGATTGAAAAGATTGTGAACGCGTTACAATTAAAATCAAAAGTTCAAGTGTATAAACGACATTCTCCAGACCCCTGTTTAGAATATCAGCCATATATCAATGATGATGCTTCTTTTATCGACAAATTCTTCGAAACAATCAACCATTATAATTCTGTGCACAAAATAAAAAAAGATACAGACATGAATCGTTCTGTTCATTGTCGTTTTACTACAAGAAGCGTTGGTGATTTCAACTTGTTTGGAACAAGAACAAAATCTCCAGTGTTAGTGTTTGGGCCTGGTGGTGGTAATATTCATGCTCCAGATGAATTCGTTAACAAACATGAAGTCATTGAAACTGCAAATTATATTTTATCATTTTTAATGAGTGTTTATAATGAGTAATTTTCCAACATTACATATTGATCTAAAAAAAATCAAACAAAATACAAAAACTATTGTTGATATCGCGAAACGATCCTGTATCGAAATAATAGGAGTAACAAAAGCAACTTGTGGAGATCCACAAGTCGGTCAAGCGATGCTTGATGGTGGAGTAAGTGGTCTTGCAGATTCACGGATTTCTAATATTAAACGATTGAAAACAAAACATCCGAATGTTACTTGTATGCTTTTACGCTCACCGATGATAAGTGAAATATCTGATGTAATTAAGTATGCAGATAGCTCAATAAACACCGAATTGCACGTGTTAAAATCATTAGCAATTGAAGCAGAAAAACAAAAGAAAACTCATCATGTTCTTCTTATGGCTGAACTTGGGGAGCGACGAGAAGGTATGAATCAAGATGAAATCAAAGATATTCTGTCATTTCTCCGATCCCAATCAAATCTTCAGCTCATGGGAATAGGTATGAATCTAACTTGTTTTAGCGGTGTCATCCCTACAGAAGAAAAAATAACAGAGTTTATAGAATTTATCGAGCAAATTGAAAAAAATATGAATATTCATTTTGAAAAAGTTAGTGGAGGAAACACAGCAAATATTCCTCGCTTAGCAAAAAAGAAACAGCATACAAGGATCAATCAACTTCGAGTTGGTGAAGGAATCTTATTAGGTGTTGAAACAATTAATCGTACACCTATTGAAAACACATATCAGGATGCATTCGTATTAGAATCTGAGTTAATAGAAGTCAAAAATAAACCAAGTTTACCCGATGGAGAACTCACAGAAAATGCTTTTGGTGAAAAACCAGAATTTGAAGACAAAGGAATCATCACCCGTGGCATTGCCGCAGTAGGTATGCAAGATACAATCCTTGATGATTTACAATCATGTGATCAAGAGATTACTATTCTTGGTGGAAGCAGCGACCACCTTCTTCTGCATTTACCTGAAAAGAAATATGCCGTTGGTGATACCGTTACATTTATCCCAAAATATGGAGCATTAGTTCACTTGTGTACAAGTCCATATGTTCGAAAAACTTATTCTGCCTTACAATGTTAATCAAATTTCATTTCAAGCATATGAAAATTCAACCCATAGCTTTCAAGTCTTGTAACGAATTTATCTCCAAGTTTCTTTTTTAATTCCGAAATAAATTCTCCTCTTTTTTTGCCTAGGTGTGCACCAACGCTTTCGATTAATGCCTTTAAAGCTTTCCGAAATTCTACATCATCAATTGATTCGACAGCTCCAGAAAATGTAATATGTATGGATTCTTGGTTTTTATCAATTTGAACTTTTGAAAACAGCTCATAATCTGTTTTTACATTCGAAATAATTTTTTTCATCACTGCTACTGCGAATAAATGGGATGTACGATCACCAATGATGATAATAAGCGATTTTACTAGTTGACGAATGATATCCTTTTTTGTGATACTTGATGTTGAGATGTAAATTTGATCTATAGGAACATTGACTTTTCTAAGTAAATCTGTATTTCGTTCTCCTAATTTTCGTTTTAATGTTTGTTGGAATTCTATAGCATTTTTTATTTTAAGTTTCGTCCCTATCGCAAGGATTAGATTATAAAGCGCATCAGCGAATTGATACGTGGGAATCGTTTGAACATTTCCGTTTATTTCGACAGTGTAATATCCCTTCTCATCAGGATTTTTTATAATATCGATAGAATGAAAGAAATGATATTTTGGTAGTAATTCACGTAATGTTTGCTTCATGAGCTGAACTGATTCTCTTTCCGAGAGAATTTTATTTTCAATTGAGAGTAATGCATGGATAAGATTTACTAGTAATTGATTTTTTTCGAGTGATATCGTTTGTGTTCGATTAATAAGATATTCATGTTGCATTTCATTTAATGGAAGGGTATTTGTTACTTTTTTATGTGCAGGTTCAATATCTTCAAATGCATCCTGAAATTCTCTAATGAAAAAGAAATCAGCTTTTTCTTTCATTTCATGGACACTTTTTCTCACTAAATCATGTAACGCAGAAAATACTTGTTGCTCATCAACAAAGTTAAGTTTTTCTGAAACATAAATTGATTCAGTTTCAGAATAAACTGATTCATTGATTTTAATATATCTTAAAAAATCATATTTAGGTGTTAATTCATTAATAAATCGAGATAACATTGATGCAGCTTCATCTTCTGAAGTTCTTCTTGCTATTTTCCTTCGAAGAACGTTCAGAATTGCTTTTATCGCGTTATGGTCAATTTCTTGCTGCATTACTACCTCCACCGGTCACTACTGCGTCAATATCTTTTTTTAAGAATTTGAAATATAGAAAGTTAACCATCACTGATTTGTTTCCAAATCTTAGCATGTGAATTAGTCACCTTTTCTCTCAAGGGCCTCATCAATCCTTTCCGCTAATTCATCTAGTTCAAATGGTTTCTCAACGTAATCTTCACAAACCAACTTGCCGAATCCCTTACTATAATCATCTGTTTTAGCCGTTAAGAAAATAATTGGAATTTTTTTCCAAGTGTCATGTTCTTGTAATCGGGCATATACATCCCATCCATTCATCTCAGGCATCATGATATCTAACAGAATAATATCAGGTATATTCCCTTGATCTAATAAATCAAAACATTCTTTCCCGCCGCTGGCTCCTTCAACAGAAAATCTATCAAATTTTTCTTCAAGACCTTCTTTAACTGAGTAAAGTATCATCGGATTATCATCAATAACTAAAATTTTCTTCTTCATGGAGACTCACCACTAATATACAATTTATTACAGCAACTTCCAATCCAGGAAAGGTATTGTAATGATTAGCTAAAAAGGTTTTGAAAGAATAAGAAAAACGTTTTCACTAAAAATCAGATAACGTTCTCTGATTATCATCAGGTAGAACGATTTCATGTTCAACTTCTTTCCATTCAAGATTATATTCAAGTAACAGATTCTTGACCATATCTGGAATACGGGGTGCACAAAGAATACCTCGAACTTTTGCTTTATCAGATTCACATTGTATATCATTAACATACATTCGAAGCTGGTGAACATTACTAATTGTTGCAAGACTTCGTTTCACCTCAATTACAACTGGTCTGTGTTCACAATCATAAGCAAATAAATCAATCATTCCAGAATTGACTTGTTTTTCTTGTTTATGAATTCGTAATCCCTGTTCAACACAAGACGGATCTTGTATGATGTGATTAACGACATCTGCTTCCATACCTGCGATCTTCAACTGAGAGTTATCTTTCAAGGAACAAATTATACAAGCAAATATCGTTTTAAACGTAATTATCATTTTTTCTGGAGGTTTCCGATGACGAGATTTTAAATATAAACACTCATCCTTAACTTTATACTCAGTGATGGAACCCGCTGGTTGCCAATTAATTGGTTCACGTAACACAGGTTGATGAACCATGAGGTTTCCATCTTGTTTAATAATGACAACACGATCACCCCAGTCAAGATATGATTTTGCTCTTCCCTGATAATCCACAGTACATGTTCCTATTAATTGCAATAATGTTTTTTCAGGATTTTTTTGATGATGATGAACAATAAATGATTTCGCTTCTGAAGCTGAAGGATATTTTCGTATTTTTAAAGTATTTTTTCTCTTTTTCATATCCCTTCAAAACCTGAATTATATGGTTGATAATCAGCAGTACTAACAATTTTTGAACCCAAAAATTTATTTTTACAAAGAAATATTTTTAAACAATGTATCGCTCTTCACCACGATATTCATTATAAAATCAGTATTTTTGAACGTATCGATTTATCATTTAGAAAAATCAAATACTGTTTAACAAAGGTGTTGGATCACATAATCCTTTTGGTTTATCAATATCAAACCAATTCCCTCCAAGATAATGGTCTGAAGGCTCAGGGAAACAGTCATACACTTCAAAATGAAGCATACTCACCTTATTTTCACGTATCAATTGCTGAATATAAGTTGGGTGATGCTTTTCCACTTTGTGTGGATTTAATACTTGGCCAACAGAACCAATTCGTTGACCTGCCACAACTTTTTCATTCTGTTTCACCAAAACATTATCAAGTTCAGCATATCTGTAATAATACGTCGATTCATCATCCAAAATTATTTGAAATGTAATATTCCAATAAGAATTCTCAAGGGGAGTCGTAAAATGTGAAACTAATTGAATCACTCCATCGTCTACGGCAAACACAGGTGTTTTTCGTGGTGCATATAAATCAATTCCACAATGTATCCGATCATTTCGATGTTCAAGAAATTTGCCAGATAACTGATTTTTTTGGTATCTGTATTTTTCAGGAATTGGATAACATTTCATAATCAAAAACCATTGAACTCATAAATATCATTAGCACGTAATTTTTTTGTAATACACATTCATACTTTCAATTGATCCCCCAATCGCAGTATTATTTCGTAATAAACCCGCATAGTGATATGATGACTTTGTAAATGTAATATTCATACCATATGATAATGCACGAGCTATGGTATAGGCGGTTATCATTTTTTCCTTTTTCATCTGCTTTTCCATGTAGTTTAATAAAAAATAAGCGTAATTATTTCCTCTTGCTTCTGGGATTGTAGCAAAATCTGTCATTTCAACATGAGATTGATCTTTATTCATTTCCGCAGCCGAAGCAGCCACTAACTGCCCTTGTTCAAAAATACCATAATACTTTACATCATTTCCAATCATTTTTTCTAAATACGATAGTCTATGAATTGGAAAGGGGTATGATGTAAAAACAGCTTTATATATTGAAGCTAAAGAATCAAGGTCTTTTTTCCTCAATTGTTTTATTGACACATTTTTTGGTAGTAAGGATGAAGCTGAGTTCGTTTTGTATTTTTGAGCGATTTGCTTAACTTGATTTATCTTCCTTTCATTTTCATCGTTTATTCTTTTTCTACTTTCATCAATATATTTGCTTAGAAAATAACCATCAATTAAGCCATTAAAAAAACCAGGTATGACTGCTTCACAAATATAGTTTTTATCCATAGCAAAATTAAGTGCCCAAGAGGGAACTTTTGCAAAAATCTTTGAATATTGTTTTTTTTCAGCTAATCTTTGAACATAATCAAATATCTTTGGAAAATCTCGTTTATCTAATTTCATAATATAAACACGGTCATTCAGAGAACCATGCTGGATTATTGAATGATGAAATTGTTCGACAGTATCTGTCATAATTAAAACCAAAAGTCGAGGTTTTTTCGCAATGCTTTATTCTTGCTTCCTTCTTTTTACTCGTTCAGTATTTTCAGGAGTTAATGAGATCGTCTTATCATAATCTGCAAGTAATTTTGCGATGCCAACTGCTTTTTCTTCAGCCCCTTCTAATCTTAATTGCCTTTCACATTCATCACAAATGCGATTACAAAAATATGGTTCATATGAATCTGGTTCTTTATATGTCGTTATTACTCCTTCGTAATTCCGTAGAATAACTTTGTTTGTACCCCATGAAATCAAATATTCTGGCATTACAGGAATTTTCCCCCCTCCGCCCGGTGCATCAATTACATAGCGAGGGACTGCAAATCCACTTGTGTGACCAATTAGGTTTTCCATTATTTCAATTCCCTTACTTACAGGTGTACGAAAATGAGTCAGTCCTTCAGAAAGATCACATTGATATAAATAATATGGTCTCACTCTGTTTTGAATTAATTTCTGAACTAATTTTTTCATTATCCTAGGGCAATCATTAATTCCAGCTAATAAGACAGATTGATTACCTAAGGGGATTCCGGCATCAGCGAGTTTGGAAAGTGATCTTTTTGCAGAAGTTGTTAATTCACGTGGGTGATTAAAATGCGTATTCACCCATATAGGATGATGTTTTTTTAACATTTGAATCAAATCTTCAGTGATTCTATATGGGAGAACTGCCGGAGTTCGTGTACCTATCCGAATTACCTCCACATGAGGTATTTTTTGTAGTTCAGTAAGAATCCAGTCTAAATAATCTGTTGAAAGTAAAAAAGGATCTCCACCAGAGAGCAATACATCTCGTACAGCAGGTGTGTTTTTGATATAATCAATTCCTTTTTTTAATTCTTTTTTTGACGGGATTGATTCAATGTCTCCAACTCTTCGTTTCCGGGTACAATGACGACAATACATAGAACACGTATTACTCACAAGAAAGAGAAGTCGATCAGGATACCGGTGAGTGATACCCTGAACTGGACTATCTGTATCTTCGGCTAGAGGGTCTTCAATATCTGTTTGTAAAATTTTTAATTCTGACGGATTTGGAAAAGCTTGTTTAAAAATGGGATCAGATGAATAATCATCCATATCTATTAGAGAAAGATAATATGGTGTAATAGACATCGGAAATTTTTTTGTAGTTGTTGAGAATTTTTTCCGTTCTTCATGACTAAATGTGATTCCAGTGAGTTTTTCAAAAGTTTCCAAATCTTTGATTGAATGTTTTAATTGCCATTTCCAATCAGTCCATTTTTTTAGACTTGGATGTTCTTCCATTTTTTTGGCAAGACTTTGTTGATTTTCATTGAAAATTTCAGTCATGATATATCCGTTCTTTTTTTTATTTGACAAAGGTGGTCATTCCATATTAATCTATTGAAGTCTACAGTACTGAAGCAGGAAATTTCGTTTAATATCATATTTACTACCAAAACATTAATAAGTGGTCAGCTTCAATAAGGCGAGCAATAGTTAACGTTTTTCAAGTGATCATATGAATAGAGGAAAACCACAGACCGAAGAAGTAATCAGAGTTCCAATGCCAAAAAAAAGAGAAAACGAAATGTTTGCAATCGTAGAACGTGTCGTCGGCGGATCAAGAATGAATGTAATTTGCGGTGATGGCAGATCGCGACTCGCCAGAATCCCAGGTGGTCGCAAACGAGGTATGGGTAGAATTCGTCGAAATGATTTACTTATTATCAGCCCTTGGGATATTCAAGATGAAAAAGCAGATGTTAAATATCATTATCGTAAAAATCAAGCCCGATTTTTAAGTAGAAAAAAGAAGATACCTTCTCAAATTGATATTTTCAGTTAATTTTTTAGCTTTTTTTAAAAAATTCTCATTCATTTCTTTTATGTTTTTTTAACTAAGATTGTTTAATAGAGGATTAATATTGTTTTTTTGTTCTTTTGTAAGATATCGACTGATTTATAAACCTTAACTGTTATACGAATGGCTGAAGGTGCTGACGGGATGAAACCGCAAATTCAACATAATGGAAATATATCAATTGCTCATTTTTCTTGGGAATATCCACCAAAAATTTGGGGAGGATTAGGAACATTTGCGACTGAATTAACAAAACAACAAAAGTTAACAGGCCATAATGTTAGTGTATATGCAGTCAATGATGGAAATCGATTCGAACAATTTCATGAGTGGAATGGTATATCCGTTTATCGGCCAAAAATAATAGATTTTACTGATAGCTTACCAATTATATCAAATAAAGATTTGCAACAATGGGGTAATCATCTTTCATTTTTTTCGACAGTACTTAGTTATAATATTTTATCAGCATCTAAATTAGTTGAAAATATTAGTAACCCTTCCCAACCATACATCGATCTTATTGATGCGCATGATTGGTTAGGTATTCTTGGAGGAATAATGGCTAAACAGCAGATAAATAAACCATTAGTTTTCCATGTGCATTCAACTGAACGGGGACGGTCTGGTGGTGGAGGATCTTCGACGATATCTTCAATTGAAAAACACGGTGGTAAAATAGCTGATGGAGTTATCACGGTTTCCTTTGCGATGAAAGATGAATTGACTGAACTGGGTTTTCCAGAAGAAAAAATTCATGTATGTTGGAATGGTATTGATCCAGATAAGTATGATCCAACATCAATTTCTACTGAAAAAACTCAACAGCTAAGACATCAATATGGTATAACAGATGATGAAATTTTTTTATTTTTTATCGGAAGATTGGTAACAGTTAAAGGAATCATGCAACTTATTGAGGCATTACCTGAAATTGTTAATTCCAATAAAAAAGTAAAATTAGTGGTGTTAGGGATTGGTGATTTAGAAGAAAGTCTAAAGAAACGGGTAGATGAATTGAACTTACAGGATCATGTCGTATTTCGTACTGAATTTGTTTCGGAAAAAGAAAGGATTCTTCATTATGCAGCAAGTGATATTGTAATACTTCCATCACTTTACGAACCATTTGGTATCGTTTGCACTGAAGCGATGTCTATGAAAAAACCTGTTGTGGTCGGTGCTAGAGGAGTATCAGGAATGCGAGAGCAAATCGTTTCTGAAGGACAAGATCAATGTGGTATTCATATTAATCCTTATGATCCAAGTGACATCGCTTGGGGTGTAAATGAGCTGTTATCTCGCCGAGATGATTGGGAAGGTTTTGGTGAAAACGCTAGAAAAAGAGTGTTTGAATTATTTACCTGGGAAAAAATTTCGAAGCGAACCACCGAGATTTATCGAACGATTATTCAAAAAAACGATATGAATGTTGTGAAAGCATATAGCTAAATCCATACTTTTATCTAATGATCTTTCCTTTTTTGAAAGTTAAGAACGCGTTTGTATAGTTCTTTGATACGCCGATCTTTATGTTTCTCGAATGAATCGTCCATTCGTTTGCCTCCAGGTTCAATATAGTATAAATCTATAGTACTTTATAAAATTTGTCTTATTTAATTTCGGTGATTGCAGTAAACCTATTTATTTTATGATATGGGCACGATTATTATTATCAATAAAATTATAAAATAATTTAAAAATAAGAGGAATTGTACTTATTCCTGCAATTTGTAATATTCCTTTTAATCCATCTGTTCTTAGATTTGGATTTATTCAGTTACTAAATGTATTTCGATTGAGGAAACGTTGTGTGTTCTTCCTTCGTCGTTAGTAACACTTTCTGTTCCAATTTCAATCTTATCGACTTTAGCATCTGTCACAAAACGGTTTCGGACGATTTCTGCAGTATCGACTGCTCGACTAATTGCTCGTCCTCTTGCTTTGATGATTACTTCGTTTGCATCGTCTTTTTTAAATTCTGTCACTACCGCGAGCACATAGCTCATTGGTGGTTTGTTTCCTACAAAAATCACGTTCTCATCAGCTAGTTCATCAGTCATAGTTTTCACCTTTTTTTCCTTACTGTAACATTGACAGCACGTAAACCTTTATTAAGTAGGTCATTTAAATCTTTTGTGCATAAAATAACAAATTTGGCTGTTAAAAATGAAAAAATTTTATTCATTTTTTAAAAAATAGTTACGCATTCAATCAGTTTTATTATTCAACTTGATTATAATCTACGTTTAAAGGAGATTTGATGTTAAATAGAGAAAGAAGATCTGAGGGTTGATCTACAATATAATCTGGGTTAGTATGTATTAATTCACGCTTTGTATGCCATCCCCAAGTAACGGCAACAGCTTTGGTTTGTGCCTGTCTTGCTTCTTTTATATCTCCAACTGTATCACCGATATAAAAAGAATTATCCGATTCATTATCTTTCTGAATTAAATATATTTTCTTTACTTTGCTAGGTTCGATGTCTGAACCATAAACATCATCAAAAAGATAACATAATCTTTTCTTTTTCAAATACTCCATAACAACAGCAGTTTCATTTGAGGTTGAAATGACTAAGGTATAATTTTGAGCTAATTGTTCTAATACTGATTTGATCCCTGGGAAAAGGTTGATTTTTTCTTGATTTGAAATTAAACCTTCTTTCAAATGATAGACAATAGCTAGAATATTTTTCTTATTCATTCCCTTCTGCATCATCTGTTCAAACATATTGCCATGGAATAATTGTAAAAATTGCTCTTTGTCAGCCAAAGAACTAAATCCATGTTCATGGCAAGCCTCTATAAAATATTTCATAAAAAGTGATAACGAATCAACTATGACTCCATCATAATCAAAGATGAGAATTTGTTTCATAACAATTCGTATTTTCTTTTATGATTTATGTTTTTGGCAAGGTTTATATGAAATGATTTCTTGCTAATCATAGTATGTTTGAAAATTTCACAAAGAACCAACGAACGATAATTTATGCAATTATTGCTTTTTTTGTAACGCTTGTTCTAGCTCTCTTACATTATATTCTTCAGGGATGGATAATTGAAGCTGTTTTAATAGTTGCAGCTATTGAATATGTTTGTATTTTTTATATATTATATTTGCCATTAAAATATGAACGAAAATAAAACCTAATTAGATTTTCCTTTGAATACTAATTTAACCGTATAACAGTATTCATATATAGTTAACGATTGTAAATATATAAACCCCTTTGTTTCGTTTGGAAAATTAATATTTTAAACTAAAACACACATTATTTAAACATAAATTTTCACCATTTTTTTATAACAAAAAAACTTTGAACTAAATGATAAACATGTTAAAAACGATATTATCATTCATCGTAATGATGAATCCATTCGCACTCTTCCTCTACCTGACACCAATCATGAAAGAACTCAAAAACAAAGAATTTCAATTCGTCCTCATTAAAGCAAGTATCATTTCTTTTTTTATCATTCTTTTTTTCATCTTAACAGGAGATTTCATCTTCAATATTCTTTTTCAAATAGAATTCAACTCATTCCGAATATTTGGTGGCATTGTCATTTTCTCATTTGCTTACTTTTACATTGTAAAAGGACAAAAAGCACTTATTCAACTCCGTGGAAGTTTGGATGATTTAGCTGCCGAAATCGCCATGCCTTTTATGGTGGGAGCCGGAACCATTTCGATAGCAATTATAGCTGCAGAAGATCATTCGCTTACGGAAAACATGATAATACTCCCACTTATCCTCATTATTAATTTTATCATTATTATCGGCTTAAAAAAAATAAGAGACCATATTATGAAAAAACGCAAAAGAATAGCATTTGATAAGAGTATGGGAATCCTTTTGAGACTCACCGGATTTTTTGTTGGAGCAATTGGAATAGATATGATACTAAACGGCATTCAAAAATTATTTATCCTTTAAAAAATCCTAATCTTTAAAACATACTTGTTCATGACAATATAAAAATAAGGTGGACCATGGTAAAGCTACGAGGGAGAATCACATTATTTTTAATCGTTGTCCTCTCAGTTATATTCATAGGTATTATAGGTTTCATTTATATCAAAACCCATGAAGGAGGGACACCAACACTAGTTGATGCTTTTTCCTGGGCAATTGTCACGTTATCAACCCTAGGATCATACAGTGCTGATACAACCCTCGAATCAACCTTGGGAAAACTTTTTACTTCCTTTGTCGTCGTATTAGGAATTTCCGTTTTTTTTGTTGGAACACCATTAATCCTTGCGCCCTGGATTGAAAGACGGATAAAATCTACATTACGACCAAGACCACTATCCATTCAAAAAAAAGATCATGTCATCATTTGTGGATACAGCGAAATCATCGATGAAGTCCTAGACGCATTACAATTACATAATGTCAATTATGTCATTATTGAAGAAAATGATGCACTTATAAAAAAAATGGAAAACAAACATCTTCCCTATCTCCAAGGAGATCCAACAAATGATGAGGTCTTAAAAAAAGCAAATATCCAATCAGCATTATCTCTCATAGCCGCAAAAACTGATGAGAAAAATGCATTTATCTGTTTATCAGCAAAAAGTATCGCAAAAAACCTCAGAGTAATTGCAATCTCAGAAAAAACAAACAGTGCAAAAACATTATATGCTGCAGGGGCAACCACTGTGATCAACCCGCGGATATTTGCTGGGAGTATTCTTGGTAGAAGAGCATGTCATGATTACACATTAGATGTCTCTGGAAAATTTGCAAATTTCGGTGATTTAGAAATAAGACAATATGCTATATCCTCAGCATCAATCGTAAATGGTTTAAAAATAAGAAGAGCGCGAATACGCTCTGTTACTGGTGCCATCATCATCGGTCTCTGGAAAGAAGGGAAATTACTCATCAATCCATCTCCAGATGAAAAATTATATGAAGGAACAACAATCCTAGCAATGGGTACAAAAAGACAACTTGATTTTCTATCAAAACTCACAGGGGGAGAGAAATGACAGATGTAATCGTATGTGGATATGGTGTAATTGGAAAAAGAATCGCTTTTGCATTAAAAAAACATCATATTTCATTTATCGCCATCGATCAACACGAACCTGTTACTGATGAATCAATACCATTCCTTAAAGGAGATGCTACCTCTGAAGATATTCTAAAGAAAGCACATGTAGAAACAGCAAAAACTATTGTCGCCGCAACAGATAATGATGTCACTAATGCATTCATAACCTTACTTGCTCGTGAACTTAATAAAAATGTTACCATCCTTGCGTGTGTATCGGAGGTAGGTAATATTGATAAACTTGACAAAGCTGGTGCAGACTATGTATTCTCCATGGCAAATGTTGGAAGGTTCATCGCAAGATGTGCCATTGAACCATTCGTTGCTGAGTTTCTCGACATGATCAACATTATGGAAGGAGTTGAAATCATGCCGCTTGAAATAAGTGAGAACTCAAAAATTGCAAATAAAACTATAAAAAAAGCAAAGATTTGGAAAAAAACAGGAGCAAACATCATTGCCATTAGACGAAGGAAGGAAACCATTTATGCACCATCAGAGGATGAACAAATATTACCAGAAGACATCATTCTAGCTATTGGAAATGGAAAACAAATACGAGAATTATTTAATCTTACAGAACCTGAAAAATCTATTGAGCCAACGGAATAAAAAAATAAAAAAAATTATTTAATTATAAATTTAGACCGGTGCGAGTGTTCCTGCAAAAACTTGCCAAGCAAGCGCCGATTTTGCTACTAAACTCAACACAATATACATTTTTTCTCCATATAGATAATCTTTCCATTTCCCGATTTTTTTGTATTGTAAAACCATGTTTATAGCAAATAAATTGAAAAAAATAGCAATTGAAATAAAGATAGCAACAACAAAATCAGGAACAGATTCAGCAGAAATCAATGGAATAAAAATAACAACCCATGGAACGAAACCAGCGATACATCCTACAATATATGATGTCCAATCGGTCTTTTCCGTCGTTTGATTATGTAATTCCATGATAAGACCAAGCAGATTCATCACTGCTGTCAACGTGAATAGGGCAAGCAAAGTTCCTATGTCATATATTCTTACGAGCATTGCAATGATAACTATCATCAATGATGCACTAAAAGAGTATTCAATCCATCGGCCCGGGTTCATCTTCTTCTTAAGATTATTAACATACCAATCATAAAAAATAGTTGATAATAAAAAATGAGCTAATGCAGATAGAAGTAGGAAAAGAGCAACTAATGGGCCGATAGGTACTTCAATAATTGTTTCAGATACTGGGGCTATTGATTGAGTAGCTTCAATAAATTCAGGATAAGAATATGTAATTGGTAAGGTGTAATCATTACTTAACACGATCATTAATATTGCTTGAAATAAATGGAAAAAACCCATTATTGCATTAAAAAGACGAAGTCTTTTAAAACACCGAGTATCAACAGCATCAAAACAACTTGGTTTTTCAGTTGTTATCACTTCTCGTGGTATATTGAATTTTCCATATGTTTTACAATTGGGACATGTTATAAAGACTTCTTCACCAGGTTTTCCACTCACTGAAAACTGATGGTCACATGTTGGACATTGGATCCGTTTTTCTACCATCTTTATTCCCTCACAATACTATCCCTGTTATATAATAACAAGATATTAATTCTATGATATATAATGATGTTGATGATATTAAAAAAATCTGTAAAGACATAAAAAATCAACGAAAAATACCAAAAAGATTGGAATAAATAGAAAATCTACGGAAGAATCTCCTTTACTTTTTCAGGATATTTTCAATACTTTTTTCCAATTACTATATATTTCCAATCTTTTATCTTATAGATTTTTTTCACAATTTTAAAACCATTTTTTTCAAAAAAATTAATTACAGATCCTATCCGATAAGCTGTATCATATGCATCAACGTGGTACTGAGCAACAGAACAACCAGATTTATTGAATACCATATGAAGTTTAATAAAAAATAATTTCAATTTTGAAAAATCTTTGTTCAATCCTTCCACTATAAAAAAGCATCCTGGTTTTAATATTCTTTTTATTTCCTGAAAACCTTGATTTGGTTTTTTTAAATAGGCTAACGTAAATCTTGATACAACAAGGTCAACACTATCATTTTGTAAGGGAATTTGTTCAACGGATCCAATCAAACATTGAATATTTGAATTTTTAATTGCTCGTTTAATCATATTTCTTGAAGGGTCAATACCAATGATTTCGGCGTGAGGGATCATATTTTTTATTTCCCTTGATAATAAACCAGGACCAACACCTATATCAAGAACAACTGAATGGTTATTAGAAGTAAATTCAATTACAATTCTTGCTAATTGATGATATAGTTGAGGATACTTGTTCATGTATTGTTCAAATCGCATCACTTCATTATCATCATTTGTCACAAAATGCGCTCTTTTTGTTTCATATAAAGTAACAAAAGATCCAATTATACTAGGTATCAACCATAGGATAACAAACCAAAATAAAGATAGACTGACGATCTGTTCAGAACTTATGATTACACCTTGGGTAAATTGTGGAATGGAAAACAGGGTGATTAATGATGCTTCCCTTGTTCCAATTCCGTATACTGAAATTGGAATACTTGCGATGATATCGGCAATAGCCAAAATGAAAATAAAATAATATAGAGATATTGAAATTGAAAATAATTGAGCAATTAAAAAAAGCAAACTATATTTTAAAAACCAGCCAATTATTGATAATCCAAAGGGTATCAATACATCTTTTAACGTTGGAAGATCTCTATGAAAACTATAAAATGACTCTTGAAAATTCTCAATTTTTTTTAAAAACCATATTCTTTTCATTATTTTTTCAAAAAGTTGTTTGGAAGCATTCCATCTGAATAAGAAAACATATAGAAAGAGAACACTTAAAATAATGAATAAAATAATGAAAAACAGATAGGGATAGACACTACTTAAAAATATTGCGCTTGTTAATCCAATAAAAAGTAAGGCGAGAAATTCAATAGTGTTAAAGGTAAGTATGTTTGACAGACATTTCCCTACGGGTTTTCCACTTTCTTTTGATAAATAAAGTGAACGAGTATATGCACCAATCCCACCAGGAGTGATAAAACCATAAAAATATCCAATAAAAAAATTTTTAATGCTATACCAAAAGCTCACATTAATCCGTTGCCGTTTTAACAGCAACCGCCATTCAATCGTAGCAAGAAGCAACAAAGGAATAAACACAAAAAAAGAACCTGTAGCATATAATGGATGAATATCGGAAAAAAGAACTATAATTTGAGAAATATCTAACTGAGAAAGAATAACAACAAAAATGGCTAATCCAATTATTGGTAATATTTTTTGAAACCGCATAAGGTCGACAATCTACTTGAATCATCCACTGTTATATTATTGTTTTTTAAAAGTTAAAAAAAAGAAAAGAATTTTGATTATTCTATCTCATTGATAATTCCTTCCACTCCTTCAGGTTCATGTCGCTTGAAATACGTTAAATCAATCTCGCTCCAATCATCCGTATCACGGACACCGTTTGTCCCGTCAGAATAACCAAGAACATACTTACCAAATTTATCATAATTCATACAACTTACATAATTCTCCCAAGTTTGCTTAGCATCCTGTTGAAGTTGTAATCGTTGTAACAAAGGAACATCTTCGATTCCTCGACCAATCATTGTACCATTATCAATCCCAGGATTTCTTTCCCCTCGCAAACCAAGTGTATGGCCAAGTTCATGCATGAAACCACAGCTCATGGCGATACGCTGCATTCTTGGTGTAATCGCTGGCGGGAAAAACACCGAACGATAAAATTTTGCGTTACACGGAACGCTGAGCACATCATAAGCTAATTTATAATCCTGTGGATGTGCCCATCCAGCACTATGAACAATGACTCCATACCGAAATACCCCTTTCCGGTCATCAGGAAAATGATATTTATAATATTCAGAACCAATTCCCCCTTCTTGTGTAATGTAATTTTCATGAAACTCAAGAAATTCTCCTCCTTCACCCATATTACCATCGTCAATATGGAGAGTTATATCTTGGTCTGAAAATTTATCCATGACCATTTGCTGACTTTCCTCCCAAAACACATGTTCATTACCGAATAATCCCGGAGCTTTTTCCATAAAATCTACTTCCACATATATGTCTTGCCGATATGGGTTAGCCAGATATTTCCTAAGTTTATATTCTTCAGTATTTGGCAATCCATCATTATCTGGATCTAATTCAGTATGATTATCATATGTCATTGGATCATATCCCCATTTCCATTCCCAGGTAGTAGGGATACCATCACTGTCAGGATCCTTATGACTATCATCGACTTTTGGATCAGTATTTAATATGTTCACTTCCGTCCAGTATGGTATTCCATCTCCGTCACTATCCGATTGATGAACGTCAAACCATATTTCAAAATCATCGCCGTTGTAATATCCCATACCATCACTATCATTAAACTCATCATTCCCAGACCAACGTCCGGTACGAAAATCGTAGGTGATAACAAAACTATCTCTTTCAACACTTTCAGAACCAAATAATTTTTTATTATTTTCAAAAACACTTACTTTAATATCACATTCTCCTAATTCCTCATCAACTTTTCGAAATGCTTGCCAACCGACATAATCTGTATCCCATTCATTGATTTCATGACTTGTCCATAGTCCATCATGAAGCTCAGCTTCAAAATAGTAACTTGGAGTGTTCTTCCAACTCAAACCGAGTTTTCTCATTTGATTTTCTATTCCTTTTTTTCTTATCCGGTTTATTTCTAAAGAAACTGCTTGAGTAGTAAATGGGCTGATTCGTTCATCAAACTCTTTTTCGTCTATAGGTTCTTCTTCCATAGGTTCCGGTTCTTCACTAAAATAAACAAATCCATAATAAAGCCCAGATAAAACAAATAATAATACAATAAAAATTGCTGCCCATATTAAAAACTTATCATTCATTTTCATTTTCATATCTAAAATCCCCATTCTTAAACACTCAAATCATTGTTGAAGCGATTTAGCCACAATATTATTTATTAACTCATTATAAATATTACGCTATCAATTATAATAAATTTGCTATACAATACTAAAAGTGAGGCTTGGTTTTATAGTTGCAAAGAATATAGTTAAAGGAAGTTAACACATCATTTTAAAAATTTCTTTGATTCAATTGTTCAAAATACTTTTTCATTTTAGCAATTGAATTGTATTTTACTGAAGTTCCATCACCGCCCTTGTGTAGGAGGAGGGAGTTGTGAAACCAATAATGCCCGGTGAGCCTTGTTCACAAATAACCATGCCGTTAATCGAGGTTCTTGGTATAATCCCATTGAATAAAGCAGTAGTATTCATGCCAATACCTACATGATCACCATAATTAATTACAGGCTGTTCTTGTGTACAAGATAAATCATTATCTTGAAATACGATGATACCAAAAC
>CAZOPW010000042.1:0-18365 GCA_964581795.1 uncultured Thermoplasmatales archaeon
CGTCTTCTTCATCATCCCAATCATCATCGTCTTCTTCGTCTTCTGGTCCAATTTTTCCATATGCCAAAGTATTTCACATCCTTTTTTTTATTTGATCATTTTATACAGCTTTCTTAAAATTCACTCTCTTTAAAATAAGAATTTGATGAAATAATCTTGTAATCAGAGGGAAATATTTTTTAATCAGAAAAAATAGATTTTCATTCAAATAGAAAATATATTGACATGTTGCTTATTTTGAAAAAACCATTTTTACTAGTAAATAGTGTGTTTTATGCCATATTTATTTATTGAATCCTATTTACTACTCCTATTGTGAGAATTATTACTTTCACCTATCCACTCAAAGCTACTAAATTAGAAGCTAGTAGTTAATATTAACCATTCCAACACAGATATTATAATAAATACAATTACACCAGCTGATGCTTTAATAGTAATTCCGAATGGTAATCTAATTACAACTAAACCACCACCATATCCAAATTAACCTACTAATTCAGCCAATAATATATTTAATAGCTCTAATTCAAACATATCGTCAACTATAGTAATGTTTTAAAGAACCTAAGTTAAATATTTGCATTAATGTATTCAACGATGATTGCCTTAAATACTGTAAGCATCATCATTCATCTTGATTTATATATAAGCATGAAAATAATTTTATATTCACAATGTATTATAATTATTGTTCATTTGAGGGAGTTACGATATGAAAAATGGTTTCCTATCAATTAGTCTCATTCTCATGCTCTTCTTTTCAAGTCTGTCATTGACATCTATTGGTGAGGAAGATAAATCAGATACTTGGTACGTTGATGATGATGGTGGTGCTGATTTCACCTGTGTTCAGGATGCGGTGGATGCTGCAAGCCCGGGGGATACCATTTTTGTGTATAGTGGACTCTACGTGGAAAATATTGTTGTGAATAAAACATTGAAACTGATTGGTGAGGATAAGAATACGACTGTTCTTGATGGTAATTATACTGAGGATACTTTGTTTATTACAGAAAATGCGGATTATGTTGAAATAACTGATTTTACATTTCAACATGCTGGTGAAAGAAGCTGGTTTACCGATAGATTGATTGATCCGAGAGGGGATCATTGTCATATCTATCATAATATTTTCAATGATACTAAATATAGTGCTATTACCATTGAGGAATCAAATTATCATACTATAGAATATAATCAATTCAGTAACCTTGCTAATCCTAATTATGATGCTATCAATGTATAAGATTCAAAAGAGACGATGATTGCGAATAACACCTTCTCAAAGGTAAACGTAGCATGTTTATGTATGAGTTATGCCGATTATTGCACAATTCAAGATAATAATATGAATAATGTTGATTGTGGAGTCCTCCTTAACGGAGGTATGGGTTGTCAAGTTAGGAAAAATCTAATTGTTGATTCTAACACGGGAATCGTTCTTCAGGAATTCAGTGAGATGAATGCAGTTTATGAAAATACCATTAAGGATTGTGATTGGGGGATAACATCTTCCATTGATGGACCACCTGGATCAGAGCTTCCTGCTTGGAGTTTCGCTTTTCATAATAATCTGATGGATATTGATTATGACACCGTGAATCGTGGCGGCACCTATATGTATGCTCCATATCCAGCTGGCGGTAATTATTTCAATGATTACAATGGAACAGATGAATATAGTGGACCCGATCAAGATATCCCAGGAAGTGATGGGATCATTGATGAACCTCGAGAAGAAAATGATCCTTATGCGTTTGTTGAACAAGATGGATGGAAGTATACTGATATTGAACCAACTTTGATCGTACTTGGTGGTTTTGACTGGCGAGTATTAGCTCCATACTGGATGGAGCCAGGGGAATCACGATCCTATCAGTTCTATATTCTCAATGGTGGAAATTCAGGCCCAGTCCGATGGCGAATTGAAGAAATACCAGAGTATGGCAGCTGGGAATTTGAAGAGATCAGTGGAAGTGTAGAACCAAGTGATGGCATGGTTAGAATACCCTTTTTGTGGTCACTGCTCCAGATGTAGTAGACACACGGTTCTATGGCACTATCAAAATCGTGAACGAGGATAACCCTGATAATTACTTTGTACTCCAAGCAGACCTGAGAACACCGATTATACATCCATTCGTCTTATTCATGGAACGATTATATGATTTCTTCGAACAAGTACTGGATTATTTCCAAGTGATTATTACGAATATTTAGGGATTGACTCTTGTTTCTATAAAAGATTTATGAGTTAATATTCGGCATATTTAATAATAATTTCCTAAAGGAGAAATGAGGGTTGAAAATATGATTTACTACTTCTCAAAGCGATCATGTTTTACGATTCCAAGTATTATAAAAAGAAAAGTCAAGATCTGAAGGAAAGAAAACATACTTAACATTATTAACTCACCAGCATCTACATAATACCCCGCGCTAACAATTGTAGTATAGAAAAGCATGCCCAGAGAAACAAAGAATAGGTGAAAACTCCAATTCTTTTGTTTAACTAGACCGATTCCAGCTATTATTAAGAGAATAGCTGTGAGAAATTCTGCGATTAAATGATAAATGATTTCTACCGATCCTGTTTTTAGCTCTGGTATCTGATTTGTAAAGGCTAAAACAGACCACATCCCAAACATAGTAATTCCAATGAATATTGCATAGGTTGCTGAAAGTGTTCTTGGATGTTCAATCATATATAATTGGATAAATAAATGATGTTGATAATGTTTCTTTTTTGATGGTTCATCATTTTAATCAGAAACTCACATTCTTCCTTCATTTTTTGAAAGTATGAACGGATTGGGACTTATTCTTTGATAATCCTTTTAATTTCCTCTATATCTTTTGCAGTTGTATCTACTTTTGATTTGAGATTTTGTATTTCTTCTGTTAGTTTCGGATTGGATTGGGTACTTTCTGGTGTAAAACTCATTCCAATTGAGATAACAAGAATTCCAAAGCTAAGCATTAATGGCCAGAATAAGTCCCAGCCTCCTAAGTAGCTGAGAATCCATAATGTTATGAGAAATACCCATGTGCAGATGATGATTATGTTTTTACTTTCCATTATTGTTCACCTCTTTTTTTAGTAATTCGGGTGTGATGTGAATGTCAAAATCTAATAGTTTGTAGTATCGGAGTGCTCTCGCTTCCCCTTTTACAAGTACTATCCAACTTTTGACAATGCCTGATTTTTCTAATTTTTTTAAATGTATTTTTGCTAGTGCCCTGTTTATTTCAAGGTTGTTTGCTATTTCATTAAGATACATGTCTTTTTGTTCTTTGACAAATAGCAGAATGATTCGCAGCCGTACAGGATGAGATAATGCATGAAGTCTTTCTCCTAATTCTTCCAATGATGACATCCATGTTCACAATATCTTAACATGTAATTTTATTATTACATAAATAATTTCTTATTACGTTAGGCATTACTCAAACAAAACATCATTTGAGTATGTAAAAATTGATTTAATGAATAATGAAATAAACAAGCGGTAAATATGATTTTTTGAGTTAAATGAAAGGAAAAATAACGACTCTTTTTTAACTCTTATGTTCAAAACGAGCACATTAACAATCTTAATTAATGAAGAACAACCAGTTGAAATTGGTTGAGGTGAAGTAGAGGAGCTACTAAAAGGATAATCGATTATGAGTATAGATGGAATAAGGCAAATGGATTGAAATTTGGTAAAATAATAGTGAAGAAAATTATATATATAACTAATTATATATACACTATAGTTGATATATAATGAATGATCCAACCACCATCCAATTAGATAAATCTGTTGTGAAATCACTTAAGAAAATTAGGGAATATCCTCGACAAACATATAATGAATTAATTTCTCATATGATAGAACTATTTATCAATGTAAAACAGAGAAACCAGTATGATGAGTTTCTTCATAAAATTCAACAACAGAAGATGAAAGAATTATGGGATAATAAAGAGGATGAGGAATGGGAAGATGTATAAATCAGGCGATGTTGTAATTGCTCAGATACAGTTTACTGATACTTTTGAAATAAAGAAGAGACCAGCTCTAGTGTTATTTGAAGAATATGATAACGTTGTTGTTGCTGGAATTACCAGTAATCTTGAAATGAAAGGTGTTCCTCTTAAGAAAAAAGAAGGTGCTGTAAAAGATAGTGTGATTAAATTAAACTATATATTTACCATATCTAGTGCAATGATTTTAAAAACTTTATTTCATTTGAATAAAGATAAGAAGTCAAAAGTTTTTGATGAGATGAAAAAACGATTAGATGGATTAAATAAATGATTCTTGTAAAAAGAAAAAACGAAATAATATTCGCACTCCAACAAATGATCATTGTAGAAATCTATAAATAGTATAACTTGCTCTATTGGACAAAAGAATAAAGATTCTTGTTCCTTAATTCTGATTTTTCAATTGTGAGGGATTTTTTTCTTTGCATTCTTTTTAAGGAAATAAATAAAAACATTGAGGTAAAAAATATGAAAGGTAAAATTAAGTGGTTTAACTCTAGGAAAGGATTTGGATTTATTATTGATGAGGATGGAAATGATATTTTCGTTCACCAAAATGATATCGCTCCAGGCACCCGTCTTTTTGAAGATGATCAAGTCGAATTTGAAAAAGAAGAATCGGAAAGAGGGCCAAAAGCAGTAAAAGTAAAAAAAATAGAGTGAATTTTCTTTAAACTGAGAGCTAATCAAATATTTGAAAAAATTCTTTTTATTTTTTTTAAATGGATCTGATTGAATTGAATGATAATGTAAAGAGTGAAAAACCTAGTAAAAACAAACAAAACATTGAGGAAACAAGAAACTGTCCCTCCTGTGGAAGTTCTCATTTAACCAATGATTACAGCAGAGCAGAAATTGTTTGCGAGACATGCGGACTTGTTCTGGACGCTGAAATCATTGATCATGGTCCTGAATGGCGATCTTTTGATCAAAAACAACAAGAGAAAAAAGCTCGTACCGGAGCTCCAATCAATTATACACTCCATGATAAAGGACTTTCTACTATGATCAGCTGGCAAAACAAAGACGCATATGGAAAATCAATTCCGCCAAGAAATAGAGCTCAACTGTATCGGTTACGAAAATGGCAGTCGAGAACGCGAATAAGTGATAACTCAGAAAGAAATCTGGCTACTGCTCTTTCATCTATGAATCAAATGTCTTCAGCCCTCAATCTTCCCAGAAATGTTAGAGAGACCGCAGCTATGATTTATCGGAAGGCAGTAAGAAGAAATTTTATTCGAGGTCGTACTATTCAAGGTGTTTCAGCAGCAGTGTTATATGCAGCATGCCGGCAATGTAATGTCCCTCGTACGTTAGAAGAGATTAGTACTGTGTCGGATATGTCAAAAAAGGAAATTGGAAAAAATTATCGAAATATTTCACGTAAACTTAAACTTAAACTTTTACCAACAAATCCCCAAGATTACATATCTCGTTTTAGTAGCAACCTGCATCTAAATACAGAAGTTCAATCGAAAAGTTTAGAAATACTTGAACAGGCATCAAAGAAAGAACTTACCAGTGGAAGAGGACCAACTGGACTTGCTGCTGCAGCATTGTACATGGCTTCAGTTCTTTGCTGTGATCGACGAACTCAACGTGAAGTGGCAGAAATAGCGGGAGTTACTGAGGTTACCATTCGAAATAGATACAAAGAATTATCAGAAAAATTAGATATTGATCTTATCTTGTAACATAATTTTTAAAAAAATTATTTAAAATTATAATTTAAAACTAAAATAAAATCGGAGAATATACTAATATGAAATTCGAAGAACTAGAAATCAATCAACAAATAATTGATAAAACGATCCAACAAGGATTAACAGAACTTACGCCCATTCAAGAACAATGCATCCCAGAAATTATCAAATCTAAAGATGTAGTGGGACAAGCAGAAACTGGATCTGGTAAAACCATTGCGTTCTGCATTCCTATTCTTGAAAAAATAAAGAAAAAACAAGGAATTCAAACACTTATTCTTACACCTACTAGAGAGCTTTGCATTCAAGTTACAGATGTCTTTGACACCTACGGCAAAAAACTTGGCATCACAACTACTAGTATTTACGGCGGAGTAAATATTAAACCTCAGATTAAAAAATTAAAAACCTCAGAAGTTGTAGTAGCTACACCCGGTCGAATGCTTGACCACATCCGCAGAGAAACTATAGATCTAAGAAAAATACGTTTCCTTATTCTCGATGAAACCGATAAAATGCTAGAAATGGGTTTTATCGATGATGTGGAACAAATCATTAGTTATACCCCACGAAATAGGCAAACGTTGATGTTTAGTGCAACAATCATGAGAAGTTTTCAAAAACTGATGAAAAAACACTTACGAAATCCGGTAATCATTAAAACGAAATCCCAGGTCGATAAGAGTAAATTACATCAAATCTTTTTTGATATTTATAATAAAAACGATAAATTCTCATTGTTGGTTCATCTTTTAAAACATGATACTTCTGGTCTTGCCATCGTTTTTTGTGCAACTCGAAGAGAATCAGGTCTTGTCGCTAAAAACTTAAAAAAACAAGGTGTTTTAGCATCTGCTATACATGGAGGGATGACACAGAATCAACGAACAAGATCACTGAATGGACTGAAACATGAGAATACTGAAGTATTAGTAGCAACTGATGTTGCAGCAAGAGGCCTTGATATAAAAAACGTTAGTCACATCTATAATTATGATGTACCTAAAACACCTACTGAGTACATTCATCGTATTGGAAGGACCGCTCGAGCAGGAGAAAATGGAGTGGCAATAACCCTTTTGACCCGCCCGGATCATGATAATTTCAGACGAGTGCAAAGTGATGAAGAACTTATTATTAAACGAGAAGAAATGCCTGATTTCAAAAAAATACCTTTTCACCAGGCAATATATAAAAGAAGAAACAGGAAGGTTTTTACTAAAAGAAAGTATCATCATAGTAGAAAGAAATAAAGGGTTGCACAAACTATATAAATAAGGTATACTGTAAGCGGAAGTAACAGAAAAAATTAGAACTCTTAAATGTTCATTTTTTTGTAACTGTACGAATAAGTTTGATGGTTCTTTTTTTTTGATTTAAAAAGAGTATTTGAGTGTATAATATGGGTCGAAGAAATAGAAAAACGAGAAATAAATATCAGAAGACAACCTCAGATGTAATGAGATGTACTTTTCATATTAAACCAGTTCTTGAACATGAATCATGTGATTCATTTGCTCCGAAAAAAAATTCAAGAGGTAAAAAAACATGTGGTGAATGTAGCTATTCACTCTAATGGTTTATTCTCATAATTTTTATTACCCTCTAAAAATAACTTGAAAAAGAGGTTATAACTTAATGGTTCGAGTATATCATGCGTTTTTTAAGCATTATTATTCTGGTAATAAATTAGAAAAAGAAGAAAAAATAGTTAATTTTCTATTTAATCGACGAATCGACTTGTATTCGCTGTTAGTGATTGTTTATGAATGACTGCTTTCATCCTTTTCAATTTAGTTAATTCAAGCAGTTCTCTTGTTTTTGCTTGCATAATCTGTTTTCACCTCGATCTAATTTTATTGCATTACTCCCCCACAGGTCAAATCTTACAAAATAAGAAACGTCATGTGAAATTTGATTACAAATTAGGTTTTATTAATATCCCAAAAGTAATGTTTTATAACTATTGTTTATAGCTGCTGGGTATTTATAGTTATGCTTAAATTAAAAGGAAAAAGAATTTTTTTTAATTTTTGTTTATATTTTCGACGAATTTTTTTATGATATTTTTGGCAAAATCGATTTGTAAAGTTGCTATGTTGCCTGTCCACTTTTGATATATTCTTTTTTTATGTATTTTTATGAGAAAATTACCATAACCATTTTTTGCTTTAACCTGTTAATTCAAGTTGTTAATTTAAAAATAATAGTTTTCCACCTATATATCCATAAATTTGCAATCATTATAACATCAAAATATTTTGTTAAATTTTTAATTAAAAAATATATGTAAATCGGTTTTTAATAACAATATTTTTAAATGTTATGAATGTATTCTTTAATCAAAAAAAATTGTATAATTTGAGTGGAGAGAGAAGAATGGGTTCATTACAAACAGCTAAGATATTAGGAGGAATAGGAGCATTATTAATGCTGATAGGTGGTATAATTCCAGCATCCTTTGGAGTAGTAAGTTTCATTGGTTTTATCATGGTTTTTATCGCCGTTAAAATGATTGCTGATGAAACAAAGGAAAAAGCGATTTTTGATAATTATCTTTATTCATTTATCGCAGGAATTATCGCATTTGTAGTACTGATTGCAATGGTCTTTCTAGTATTTACTTCAGTTGGCGGAATAGAATTTTTTATGGGTTTACAATCGAGTGCTATGACTAATCCAATGGAGATTTGGGAAACATTACAACCTGTTTTATTTGGCGCTATCGCAGCTTTAATTGTATTTTGGATTATTGCTGTCATCGCTTCCTTGTTTTATAGGAAGAGTTTTAATTTGATTGCGGAAAAAACAGGTGTGAAATGGTTTGCAACAGCTGGACTTCTTATCTTTATTGGAACGATTACAGCGATTATTTTAGTTGGCTTCATCATTTTACTAATTGGTTCAATAATTGAAATCGTTGCCTTTTTCAGCCTCCCAGATAAACTAGAGCAAACGGAAGGATAAGTCAATCCTTTCTTTTTTTCTTTAATAATTTTAACATTTTTCTTGTGAGATTTAACATTGAAATATACTTGGTGTTAAGTTGAAAAATTTTTTTTTACTTTTTTCCAATTCATCAAAGGTGAAATATTTTAATAGGATAAATGTATATAATATTAAAAAGAACATTTACTCAAGGAGAGCTTGTATTTATGAATGTGCACTTAAATAAATCAATTGTTGTTTTTGTCCTCACCAGCTGTTTTATACTGTCATCGTTATACTCTGCAGATGCAATAACAAATCAAATTGACACTACTTTTAACATAAATGAAGATATGGAGTATATAACATATCAGACTTCATTTTCACAAGTTGATTTAGAAACTCATGAGGGAACATTAGCCATTCGCGTTCCAGAAACAAATTATAATAAAATGACTCCAGGCCAACCCGTGGTCCCAGCAGTTGTTCAGACAACAGCAATACCTTTTGGATCTGAAATTATAGATGTAACATATGAGAATGCTACTGCAGAAATCATTCCAATCTCAGGATTGTTATCGCATGGATCAATTCCGGCAATTGATCAATTCAATTCATCTTTTACATATAATTCCCAGTCGTATCCCTTAGGGGAAGATGGATGTTATCCTTCTGACTGGATTAGTTATCATACTGGCGGGGGACTTGATTTATCTGATCATGTTACTTTTTTCACTCTTCGAATTTACCCTGCTAGATACAATCCGGATGAACATCATATCAAGTTCATTCAAAATATCACCGTAACAATGACATATCGCCCTCCAGAAAAACAATTACTAAAAGACAATGATGTATATGATTTACTTATTATTGCTCCTGAACAATTTCATGATGAACTTTCTCCACTTTGTGAACACAAAAATAATTATGGATTAAAAACAAACCTGGTTGGTATTAAAGAGATTTCAGATCAAATGTTTTGGCAAGGTCGTGATGATGCTGAAAAAATAAAATTCTATATTAAAAAATCTATTGAGGAGTGGGGAATAAGTCACGTCTTACTTGTTGGTGGATTACAAGGTCAAACTGCAAATTGGAATGTTCCTGTTCGATACAGTCACGTTGTGCCACCTACGGAGCAAGAATATGCTGAACAATCGTTTGTCTCTGATTTATATTATGCTGACATTTATGATTCAAAAGGAGATTTTTCCAGTTGGGATTCAAATAATGATGATTTCTTCGCTGAATGGAACGAGGAATTCAAAGAAGAAATGGATTTATACCCCGACATTTACCTTGGTCGTTTACCTTGTCGTACCTCTTATGAAGTTCGAATCATGGTCAATAAAATCATACAATATGAAACAGGGATTTGCGATGATTCATGGTTTAACAATCTCATTCTTGTTGCAGGAGATTCCTATCCCGATAAATCTGGATTTAATGAGGGAAAACTAATTTCAGAGAAAGCAATTGATCTCATGCCTGGTTTTATTCCATTGAAAGTTTATGCTTCGCTAGATGATATTAATCGAAAAACGGTAAATGAAGCCATGAACAAGGGCGCTGGATTTGCTTATTTTTGTGGACATGGAAGTCCGGGAAGTTGGAGCACTCATTTTCCACCAGATGGATCAACTTGGACCACCGGATATAATTTAAAAGATATGATTCCCTTAAGGAATGGATATAAACTTCCGATTACTGTTGTTGGTGGATGTCATAATGGTCAGTTTGATGTTGGTTTGTTTAATATGATAGAAGGTATTAAAGAATATGGTATTCAAGGATATTTCTTTGAATCACCATTCCGGTTTTATTACAATGAATGGGTCCCTAATTGTTGGGCATGGTGGTTAACAAGTAAACCTGGTGGTGGAGCCATTGCAACTATTGCAAATACGGGACTTGGAACTCATGGCGAAGATGATTCTGATTATAATGGAATAGCAGATTATTTAGAAGTCCTCGATGGTTGGATGGAACTTCGATTTCTTCAGTTGTATGGTGAAGAAGAAAAGACTGATCTTGGTGAGAATCACGGACAAACGATGACTGAATATTTACATCGATTCCTTGGTGATGAAGAGAAAATGGATACTAAAATGGTGCAACAATGGGAATTACTGGGCGATCCTAGTCTCAAAATCAAAGGATATCTTTCATAAATCCCCAAAAAAGTCTATAAAGAAAAATAAAAAAAAGAAAAAGTAAGAGAGTGTCTGGTAGTTTTTATTTCTTTTTCAAGTATGGAAGACCGGTTCTCTTGTTGACACCAACAGTGTAATTATCTGGTTTGTCACAAGGAGTACCACTCTTTGGAGTTTTTTTACTAAAGAAAAAGATTTGTTGGTTCCTTCCACCCTTCAATTTGACATCTCTCGTATATAATGTCCATCCTTCATATGTATATGCCATTTTTTTTGACCTCCTAGGGGAAATGGTAATCTTGTGATTTAAATCTTTCCTTATTTTTCCTTAAGAATCATGGTTTTTATTAAAAAAACAAGCATTTTCACCATTTTTAAGATATAAATACATGTTTTGAGCTACTCATGCTGTTTTAAATACTGTTCTACAATTTCAATCGCACATAAGTTACCGCACATGGAACAAGATTGTGTATCTTCAAAAGGAGTTCGTTTTGTTCGATACCGCTGTGGTTTTTCCTTATCGATTGCTAATTCAAACATTTTTTCCCAATCCAGGTTTTGTCGAGCAGTACTAAATTCGTAATCAACATCTCGGTCAATACCGCGAGCAAGATCTGCAGCATGTGCAGCAATCCTTGTTGCAATTACTCCCTGCTTTACATCTTCAATATCTGGTAGAGCTAAATGCTCTGAAGGAGTAAGATAACAAAGAAAATCAGCTCCAAAATAACCTGCAAGTGCACCACCGATGCCACCAACGAAATGATCATACCCGGGAGCAATATCTGTAACAAGAGGTCCAAGGACAAAATAGGGAGCTTGTTTGGTAACGACTTTCATAACTTCAATATTAGATTGGATATCATTTAATGGCATATGACCAGGTCCTTCAACCATGGTTTGTACGCCTACTTCACGAGCTTGCTCCACAAGTTCCCCAATAATAAGCATTTCTTGGAATTTTGCCCGATCATTTGAATCAGGTAAGGCTCCTGATCGCATACCATCTCCAAGACTAAGGGTAACATCATATTCTTTAGCAATATCAAGTAAATGATCAAATTCCTGATACAATGGATTTTCTTTTCCATGATGAAGAATCCAAGCCATATGAAACGCTCCACCTCGAGAAACCATAGGTATTAAACGTTTCTGACGTTTCAAACGTTCAACGCTTTCCTTGGTTACACCAACATGAACAACAGCGAAATCAACTCCTTGTTTGGCTTGCTTTTCAAACGTATTAAACATTTCATCAGAAGTCATGTCAACGATAGCACCATGTTTTTTCACTGCTTCAATACCAGTTTGGTAAATAGGAACAGTTCCGAAAGGAACGGTGCTTACCTTGAGAAGTTTTTTCCGAATTTCATCAAGTTCTCCTCCAGTTGATAAATCCATGATGGCATGTGCTTTTGTTTCTAGTGCTGCTTTCGCTTTTTTGATTTCTTCTTCTAGTTGACAATGTTCTCTTGATGTTCCAATGTTTGCGTTTACTTTAACCCGAAGTCCTTTTCCTAACCCTACTGGTTGCGGATGATGAATTGGATTCCACGGAATAACGATTTGTCCTGCAGCAACACGTTTTACAACTTCCTTAAGCTGAAGTGGTTCATCTTTTGCTACTTGTTTCATCTGTTTAGTAATGGTTCCTTGTTGTGCTGAGGATATTTGGGTCATAATAATTCAACTTCTTGGGAATCTTCACCTTGTATTTTAATCCTTGTAAATCATAGACCCTCTTGTAATAAATACTTTATTCATATAATCAGTATCAAGAAACAACCTTGTCGTTTTTTTTCACAGATATTTTTAAATAGTGAATGTATATTGCGGCTGATTCTTAAGGTGGTTTGAATCACGATGATAAATGCATATATATTGATTTCCATGAGACCTGGAGATTCTGAAAAAGCAATCGCTGAAATGAGAAAGATAGAAAAAATTGCAAAAATCTCTGTTGTTGCAGGAGATTATGATATCGTTGTAAGAGTTCAAGTTGATTCATTAGAGGATTTGTTAAAAGTTACTGATAAAATCCAAATGATTCACGGAGTGAAAAAGACAACGACACAAGTCATTGAAAAAGAATTGTCACTATGAAGATAAGAAGGAAATATCTATTTTATGTTGTCGCGTTTTCTTCAGCGATTATTGCAGCAATTAATTCAGGGATAGATGCAACTGTCAGCACGCTTTACGTTCCTGATGGTTGGGCGTTAGGGTTTGCCACGTTTGCTGTGGGTATACCTATTACCTTGATTCTTGGTTTGATCTTATCTATTCCTCTTAGAGGAAAAAGTATAGGGTCCCGTTTTGCTGATCCTTCGTTTAAACGCCTTAGGTTACTCCGTCGGAAAGAAGTCTTTCCTCAATTTGCAGCTGCCTTTGGTAATGCAGTTTATACTGTTGGATATTTTGCATTGTTTGTTCTTATTGAAGATCCTTCTGTGGTGTTACCATTCACCCAAGTCGTGATTTTATATCTTGTTGGTATTGAATCAGTAAATGAAAAAGATATGCCAACTCTCTCTGAGTTTCAATCGATATTAATCGTAACCTTTGGAGCGATCCTTGGTTCGTTGAGTCTCTCAGGGAATTTGAATGTTGAATCCTTATTGATTGTATTTTTTGTTATTAATCCAGGTTGGGTTTTACTAACCGTTTATCAACGAAAATTAAAATGGATGAAAATCGACAATCAATACAATGATTCAATTAATATCAGGTTTTGGAATGTGCTTTTTTCTTGTGGATTGACAACAGTCCTCATTTTCCTCTATGATTCATTTATGGGCACTCACCATTTAGCTGCAGGAATTTCTGCTTCACTACATCAGTTTCATTGGATTGCTCTTATCTCGGTTGGTGCCTTTTTTGCATTAGTTTTCTACATTCGAGCTCTTGGTATCGGCAAAGCAAGTGTTGTTCAAGCAGTAAGGTCGTCAACCATTATGTTCTCCATTCCTGTTTCTTTGTTTATTGCTTCACTTGGAATTATAGAACCATTCTCATTTGATCCCGTTTTATTGATTATTAAAGTAATTGGAATAACAATAATGATGCTTGGGATTGTCTCTTTTGCATTAAATCTGGTAAAAGCATATATATTCATTCAGGTCAAGCCAGGATTTCCATTAGAAGAAACAATGCACAAGCTTTGGAGTATTCGAGGAGTCACTCGAGTTACGGTTACTGCAGGCAAATATGATTTTATAGTCAAAATCCGAATTCGCGCGTTGGTGAAAGGATATGAGAAAATAATTCGTAAAATAGAAAGCATCGATGCAATTGATTCATATAAATGGGAATCGGTACTCAAAGAATGGGAAGATATCTAAAAAATCGAATAAATATCGATTAAAAATCCATTCAAAATCCCGTGTTGATTTAATACATTATACTTCATTTTATTTCTTATTGTTTTTTCAACAGTTCCTCTCACTTTTTTAAGATATGTATAACCATTAAATAACCCTATCACATAACAGTGAAGCATGTGTGGAATTGTTGGCGTTATTGGCAATAAACCAGTGTCTCGTTTTATTTATCATAGTCTCTTTGCGATTCAGCATAGAGGACAATCCTCAGCAGGCAAACTCACCTATGATGGAAACATTCATGTGTTTAAGGATTATGGTCTCGTCCGTGATATTTTTGATGATGAAAAAAAGATAGATACACCAGGATATGTTGGTCTTGGTCATACTCGATATTCGACAGCTGGAATGGATGATATTGATTCATTAAAGAAAAATGCTCAACCGGAATATTTGGTCAATCCCTTTCTTGCAGCAGTCCATAATGGAAACATCATTAATTGTTCTGAAGTAAAAAGAAATACAACTCGTTCTCCACGAACTGAATGTGACATTCAATGTTTGTTGTTACCTATGGCAGATCAACTCTATAAAAAAGAATTATCAACAGACGTTATCTTTGAAGCATGTAAACAAGTAATGAAGGAAGTGAAGGGAAGTTACTCGAGTCTGTTTTTAGCTGATTCAGGAGAAGACCCCTATCTTTTTGCTATTACTGATCCACATAAAATCCGGCCGCTTGTCCTCGGGAAAAAGAATGGTTTGTATTGTTTAACCTCTGAAACCCGTGTATTTAAAAAAGCGAATTTTGAGTATGTAAAGGACATTCCTGGCGGATCAGTTATTATTATTGATAAGGAAGGAAATATTTTTGAAAAACAACTGGTGAAAAAAACGGAAATGCCATGTATGTTTGAATTCGTGTATTTTGCAAAACCTGATTCACGAATTCGAGGTCGCTCAGTTCATGATGTACGAGTGAATCTTGGTCGTCTTCTCGCTAAAAATAACCCAGTTGATGCAGATATTATTGTTCCAGTTCCTGAATCCGGTCGACGGTATGCTCTTGGGTATTCACGTGAATCAGGGATTCCTCTTGATGAGGGAATCATGAAAGATAAAGCAGAGCGATCTTTTATTCAGCAGAAACAAGAAAGTCGAGATAAAATCGTTGAAGAAGGCTTATCATTTTTACGAGCAGTTCTTGATGGAAAACGAGTTGTACTTGTTGATGATTCTATTGTTCGTGGGACGAATGTTCGAAAGCTAGTGAAAGGTGTTCGTCGTGCGGGTGCAAAGGAAGTCCATATTAGAATTGGTTGCCCTCCATTAATCGCGCCATGTTATCTTGGTATTGACATGCGCAGTCGGAAAGAATTTTTAGCTCGAGATGAGAATGGAGATATTAAAACCTGGGAGGGGATCAGTAAGGAGATTGATGCGGATAGTCTTGCATACATTCAGCCATCTGATTTGGAGGATGTGATTGGATTTCCAGTGTGCAAGGGTTGTGTATCCTTCCCAAATGGTTATCCTAAAGAGTTACAAGCTGATGTGAAACGATTATATGAACGAGATGAGAAAGGGAAACGGGCATATGAATAAGTATAAACTGATTAATTTTGTTGGTTATGATTGAAATTGATAATGGAAGTATTGATGCTCAAATTATAAAGATTTTACAAAAAAAATATCCTGTAACTGTAAAGGACATTGAACAGGAACTTAGTTTATCACATGGGCGTATTCTTCGAGTGTTAAATCAATTACATGTTCAAGGAATTGTTCGTCTTGAACCATTATCAGATAAGATTTATGTTCGTTTATTGCGCACTGATTTCAAGTTTGTTGGAAAAAAACGACAGCGAAAGTTCATTAAACATCATCGCTCTCAGCGTTCTTTCACAATTCAATCTGACGATGATGATGATATAATGTATCAATAAATAAATGAATAAAAAAGAGTTGCTGTAACGGTTTTTAGACGACATTTACCCAAACTATTGAGATTTCGTTTGGCGCCTTTTTTTTATATTTTTGCTTTTTCCCACTCATCTTATTCCTCAATACATTGTTTTTTTATTCATCTTATTTAAATGGTTTGGGTAATTTTTCCACAATGTGAATGGAAGAAATACGATGGAAAAAAACTTTTATTTCCTTCATTTCTTTTCTGACAAATTTCATTCAGATTATTTGCACGATGTGATCATCGACAATCAAAAATTCGACAAGTTCTTTTGATTTTTTAATTTCTTTTAATTGATTATAATCAAGTAAATGTTCATATGTTTCAATGACTCTATTTCCACTTGGAGACCATGCAGCGATAGTGATATGATCTACATCATATGATTGAATACTCCCAAGAATGGTATATGATATGGCATGTGCGTTAAATGAACAATTTGTGCATTCAACGACTGTGTTATATGGGGTGTATGGATTATCATAATCTTCAATTGGTTCCAATTGAACAATTATCAGATGACCGCCACATTGTGGACAAACAAATTCATGGTTTGTACTATTATCCCACAATTTTGACAGGATTTTGTTTTTTGTTTTATTATACCCCATTATCCATCACGTTATACCCGAGACAGTATAGATGTGTAGGTTTTCTTGACATATAAGGTTTTTTGAATAATCCTTTTTCTAATGAGTTATTTGTTTTGTTACTTTTGGTTTTTCTTTCCGTCATATTAATATGATGAAATGATATTTGGATTATTCTAAAGGTGACATTATCAATGCATACAGTTACATTTCTATCAGATTTTGGTCTTGGTTCTGGATATGTAAGTCAAATGAAAGGAGTGGTTTCCTCGTTTACATCTGAGGTTACATTAATAGATATCTGCCATGAGATTCCACCTCAAAATATTAAAGCTGGTGCATTTGTTCTTGCTGCGACTGTGCCTTATATGCCAAAAGGATCTGTTCATGTTGGGGTGGTTGATCCAGGTGTTGGAACATCACGGAGAGGAATCGTTGTGGTTACCAATAAACATATTTTTATTGGACCGGATAATGGTCTTTTTTTACCTGCTGCTCGTCTTTTTGGATTATTTCGAGTATATGAAATTACGAATGAATCATTATTTCAGCATCCCGTTTCAAATACATTTCACGGACGTGATATTTTTTCTTCTATAGCGGGTCATATCTTACGTGGAATTTCATTTGATTTGATTGGAGATGAGATTCATGATTACGTTGATCTATCGTTTCCACAACCTTCATTTGAAGGAAACATGATAGGAAGTGAGGTTTTGTATGTAGATGATTTTGGAAACGTAATTACTGGCATTAATGGAAATCGTTTTTTACAATATGTTTCAGAGAATGATACCGTTTCTATTGTAAAAGACGATGAAAAAAATACTGCATTATTCACTCGGTCATATGGGTTTGTATCAAAAGGGGAATTGATGGTTACAATTGGTAGTCATGGTTATGTTGAATTTTCAGTTAATCAAGGGAAGGCAAATGAAAAATTAGGATTAACGTATGGTGATCCTGTACAGATTGAATTTACTTCGTCCTCTCAGGTATGATGGTTAGAGTTGTTGATTTGGATCAATAGTGAATTTTAGGATCGAATCAAGGAGTCCGTGACCGTAATTAATGCAACCAAAAGCAGTAAAATAATCTTTTTTTTCAAAATAATATTGTGCATCATTGTAATAATCTACAGCCATCTTTATTTGAGGTTTTTGTAAAGCAGAAGCATTTTGTTGTTGTAATTTTTTCAAATTATCTTTAAACATGTCTAGATCTTTTTCAATTCTTGTTGGTTCATCCATACTCTTTCAATTACCCATTAAGAAGTATACGTTTATATATACATCGTTTTGGGGTGATAAAATGTCAATTTGTTCTTACGACTAACCATCTTTATATACGACTTGAAACAAGAGTATAACACGTCTTAGGTGAGAATGATGAATTTCAGCGATATCAAATTAGGAAATCTGTTTTCAGATTCGTTAGTTATCAAAAAATACGTTACTTTGGTTATTAATGTTCTCTTTTTGTTTTCAATTTTTTCTAGTATATTTATTCCAGTATTAAATGCAGAAGACACTTTAACTTTGGAAAAGGATGCAACAAAGCAGATTGATACTTTATCTGTTGAGAAGACAGCTGGTACTCCTGCTACAGATGACGAGAATGATGATGAAGATGACGAGAATGATGATGAAGATGACGA
>CAZOPW010000042.1:18465-22077 GCA_964581795.1 uncultured Thermoplasmatales archaeon
CTACAGATGACGAGAATGATGATGAAGATGACGAGAATGATGATGAAGATGACGACGACTTTAAGACTGATCTTAGTGATGATGTGAAAGATGATGTAATGGGGGAAAAAGAGGAGAAGGATACTGGTGTTTCTTATACTCCGGCTGTTGAGAAGACGGCTGATACTTTTGATGCGGATATCGTTGATGTTGATGAGGGTAATGATGATGTAAAAGATGATGTAATGGGGGAAAAAGAGGAGAAGGATACTGGTGTTTCTTATACTCCGGCTGTTGAGAAGACGGCTGATACTCCTGCTTCCTCTGTGTTATCTTCTGATTCACCCGCAAATGAAAATTATCAGTCAAATAAAAAATCAAAAAAAGTGTTTAATTTTAATGACGAAATTGATATTGATGAGGAAAATACCATCAAATATCTAAAAAGTAAAATAGGAAATATATCAAAAGATCAAATGGTTTTAGCGAAAACAACAAAAGCACAAAAAGAACAATCGTTTTCTTATGAAAAAACTAAGATCGAAAAGGTGGAATTTAAAGCCGCATCAAATCAAGAAAACGTCGAGTTATCAGTTAAAAACCTTAAACAAAAACCATTAGAAGTTAAAAGAAATATTTCATTATCCAACAATTCAAAAATCTATGAATATTTAGATATTAAGCTAACCGCTAATGAAGCCTACATCGGAGAATCAGGTATTGAATCAATGAATTTCACATTCACCATTTCAAAAGAATGGATTCAAAATGAAAGCATCGATAAACATTCGGTTAAAATGATGAGATATCATAATGATACCTGGCAGGAACTAAACACAACGTACATAAATGAAACTGATGAAGAAATAAGATTCAAAGCAATCACCCCTGGTTTATCTGTTTTTGCAGTAGTTGGAAACAAGGTCGTTGAAGACACTGATGAAATCATTATTGAAACAACTGATATGCCCTGGTGGATGCCGGTCAGTGTTATCGGGGCATCAACAGCAGCACTTGGATTAGTTATATTCAAAAAACGCTTTATTTATACTCGGTAAAAAAGCGTTATTCTTCTTTTTTATCCAATATTTTTTCAATTCTTTCCTTAATAATATTTACATCAACAGGTTTTTCTAAAAAATCCTCAGCTAAAAAATTTCCTGCTCCTTTTGCTATATCATCAGTTCGTGCAGTTAAAAAAATAATCGGTGTTTTTTCCCAATTCTTTTTATCTCTTATCTGATCATATGTAGCCCACCCGCTCATAGTAGGCATCATCAAATCAAGAATGATTAAATCTGGATTAACTTCATCGAGATGTTTTAAACATTCTTCACCACTATCCATAGTAACTACTTCTATATCATCAGCTATGGCTTCTAAACCTGTTTTTACGGTATATAATACTCCAGGTTCATCATCAACTATCATTATTTTTTTCATTTGTTTGTCCCACCTTTTTTGTTGGTATTGTAAAATAAAATGTACTTCCTTTATTTGGACCTTTGCTTTCAGCCCAAATTTTCCCGTAATGTTTTTCAATAATACGTTTTGTTATTGAAAGCCCCAATCCTGCAGAGTCTTTTCCATATCGAGAGGAATCTGCTCGGTAAAATTCATCGAAAATTTTAGCAAGTTGTTCTTCGGTCATTCCTATACCTGTATCTGTTATCGCAACTTGAACAAAACCGTTTTTCTGTTCTGCTGAAATGGTGATCTCCCCACCACTTTTCGGTGTGTATTTCAATGCATTCGCAATCAAATTCTTAAATACTTCTTCGATTCGAAGTGGATCGATATAAACTTGAATTGATTGTTTAATATTGTTTGTGATTTGGATGTTGTTTTGTTCTAAAAAGTGCTTTTGTGTTGTAATAACACGTTGAACGAGGTCAGGAAGGGAGGTGTATTCGTATTCAAAACTAATTTTTTCAGTCCGTAATTTAGCTAGTTGCAATGTCTTTAAAATGAGGTCCTTCATGTATTGAGCATTTTCATTCATGACTTCAAGATGTTCTTTCATTTTTGGATTTTTTTCTTGTTGTATAAGAATGGGTAATAGGCCGATAAGAGGTTGCAATGGATTCTTGAGGTCATGGCCGAGTTGACCAATAAATGCATCTTTTTGGTCAATGAGTCTTTCGAGGATTTTATTATATTCTTCCAATTTCTTCCGAGATTTCTTTAAATCTTTGGCCATGGTGTTGAATGCTTCAGCAAGCTCTCCGAGTTCATCATTTGATTTTAAGTTTATTTTTGTGTCAAGATTTCCTTTCCCTAAGGTTTTAGCTGTATCGCGAAATTGGATAATAGGTTTCACGATAGTATGTCGTAAGAGAAATAAGAAGCTAAAAATAAGGATGAACAAACTTATTGTTGAGATGAACATGAGATTGGTTGCTCTCTGTTCAAATACCTGATAAGCATCGCTTGTTAAAAAGGATATTTCATAGGCTCCCTGAATAGGTGATGATTCATTTATAGGTACAATCACCGTTATTTCATCGGGTGTTTCACTTTCGGGTTTTATTTTTCCAATCTGAGATGTTATGATACTATGATTAATGTATTTCATTCTTGATGGGTTGTATTGTGATGTGTTTGTTGAAAATGTAAGTAAGGTCTGTGATTCATTCACTGTGAATATGTGTATGTAATCAATGCTTTCTTTGTTTTTTTCTTGAATTGATTCAATTGCATGTGGAATTGTTGAATTTGCGTTTGGTTCAGTCCATAAAATATCAAGTACGGCGGCTGTATCTTTTGCTTTGTCAACATAAATATTTTCAAAAGCGATAGACTGTTCATTAATATTGTATATAGTTAGGGAAAAGATTACTGCTGCGGATACAGCTACGACAATAATCGTTAGTTTCAATGAAAGACTGAGATAGGTTTTCATCCGTTAATTCGAAATAGTTATAATCTCTTATCATTTAAAATTTCTAATTTATTTTAGAATCTAGCGGCGTTACAGCATCACGCTTGTTTATTTATAACATCGTATGCCCTCCTAAAAGTACTGAGGAAAGAACACAGAGGAATGCAGTAACCATTCCAACAATAAGCATTTGAATGCCATATTTAATCATACTTTCATCACTTATTTTTGCTAGATATATACCTAAAACTGTTAACATGATCAAGGTTAGGATGATACAACCGAAAAATGCTAATTCTATTGAAATTATTGCTGTTGTAGTTAAAAAGAAAGGTGAAACAACTAGCATTGCTGCAAGTGCAGGGGAAAGCCCGTCAACTAAAGCAGCAAAGATGGTAGCAAATTGATTTGATTTGTGATGTAAGCTATCTTTTAAGTCAGTAACCATCGCTCTCTCCAGTTCTTTTAATTTCTTTGTTCGTTCTGCTTTTTCTGTCATGTATGCTCCGCTGATACCTGAAATTCCCATTGCTATTGATCCTGAGATTGCTGCAGTAATAATAGGAAGTGGACGTAAAATTCCGCTAATATAAGCTCCGATGACGACACCAAGCATAGTTAATGCTCCATCGAATGCATTCATGACAAAATAACGACGGGTGATATCGCCTGCTTCAGAGATTTTATAATATCTCTTCCACTCTTTTATCTTTGTTTGAATCACGCGTATTCTCCAAGATTTTCAAAGTTAT
>CAZOPW010000043.1:0-22018 GCA_964581795.1 uncultured Thermoplasmatales archaeon
GAACCCGGGTCAAAGGCTCCGGAAGCCTTGGTGATATCCAAGCTACACTACAGATCCATGAATAAGACAAACAAGCGACCAGTAATGGTTATTTCATTCATAAACACATTGATGCAATTGAAAAAAATCAAAAAATAAATTATGATCTTGTCAACAATTTTTTTATTAAGTTAACAAGAAATTTTTGTTAATAAAAGAAAAAAGATTTATTTGTTTGTTTTAAATTCAGTATATCCGCATTTCCCACAGCTATACCGATCTTTATGTTCTGCTAAAAAGACACCATCCCCGCATTTTGGACAATGTCGTCGTTGTCGTTTGATTTTTCCATCTTCGACCTTGAATACTTCTCGTCCCTTCATTCTTTTTTCTCCTCTGTTTTCTCTTTTGATTCCTCTTTGCTTTCTTCAGATTGTTGTTCTTCAGCAGGTTTTTGTTTTTCTTCCTTTGTTTCTTCTTTCTTTTGTGCTTTGCCTTCGACTTTATTTCGTTTTAACTGAAAATCTCGTTCAACTTCGGAAGCATGTTTCAGCGAACTATAGGATTTAGCATAGCCTTTTGAAATATGTAATCCAAATGATGACGTAATAGAATCAATGATAATATTTTCCTGTTTTGTATTCAGTTTATCAGCAAGTTCACTTCGGATAAGTTTTCGGTTAGGTGTCCCTTCATTTTCATGCTTTACGATGAACCGAACCTCTGTTCTTTTCAAGAGTGGATTCGTTTTTTTATCAGCAATTTCTAATTCCATAGGTATCACATTTGTGCAATAATCTTTTTAACTTTTTGCTTATGGTGTTCCGTTGCAGGGACAACCACGACCCCTTTATCTGGCATTCCATATATTATAGTTACGTCTGGAGGTGCCAGGTAAATCGCAGGTAATGCCGCTAAATCTTCTTCACCATTTACAACGACCAAGACATTTGATTCATGTGTCGTAAATAATTTGTTGATTGTATCCCATAATTCTTCTGTGATTACTCCAGCAGGGTTTTCAACGTGAACAGTTTTAGTTCCATAGGTATGAATCATAGCGATTTTGGATTCATGCAAATCATGACGACGAGTATGATCATCAACAATACAAAATAAAGGATGAATGTTGTGAGTAAGAAGTGTATGGGTTACTAGATCGCCGACACTCACTATGTCATTTTCTGATTCTTTGATGTATTGTAATAGTTTTGCTTCGTCGAAAAGATAACCAAGTGGTTCCTTTAACGTTTCTCGTAATGAAGTAGGAAGTGTGTATTTAACTGTGGCCGACACAATTATCGAACCTTAAGAGCATATTTTCCAGATTTTTTTATGTTCATTTTTTCAGCGATTTGTGAATGCTCTGGATCAGCTATGATGACATATCCACGCCATCGTTTGGAAGTTGGTACAGCACAATGAGGACAGACTTTCTCTTTTGTTAACCAATGACAATTCTTACAAGCAAATAACTGTTTCACTTACCTGCCTCCCTTCTTCTTTTTTGCTTTGGATTTCTTATCTTTATTATTTTTCGGCTCTTCCTCTTCTTCTGCAAGCCATAGATGAGAACCAAGGGCAGGTTGACGCATGGTCAATCCTATTTTACTTTCCCGAGCGGATAATTCATTCATACTTACTGCAACGATACGAGCTCGTACTGGATCACCAACTTGTAATTTCTGTTTTTTCTCCTTTCCAGTAATGATTTGACTTTCTGCATCGATTTGTACATAATCATTCATCATTTGACTCATGTGAATTAATGCATCAATAGGACCTATATGACAAAATGATCCAAATTCGACGATTTCACACACAATACCATCGACAACTTCTTGCATCTCTGGCTGAAATGTTAATGCTTCAAATTGTACTTTTTGATACATTGCTCCGTCACCATGGATGACAATACCATCGCCGATTGGTTCAATGTTATCAGCTACGACAATTATTCCATGGTTTTTTCGAATTGTTCCTTCAAATGTCTCCTCAACGATTTGTTTCACAACTTCATTGAGATCTTCACCAAATCGATCAGGAAGAATGCGGATTGTATCTTCAATTTTTACTTTATAATACATGAAATATCACGACCTTTTGAATATTTTAAGTATAAAGAGATATCAGGTTGAAATACGCTTACACCTTATATGTTTTTTGAGTAATCTGAAAGGAAAAATCAAAGAGTGAATTAAAAAAGAAAGAAAAAAAAGAGGTTAACCACTAATAGCAATGATCAGTGGAAGAAAGACTAATGATACAATGGACATCAATTTAATTAAAATGTTTAATGATGGTCCTGAAGTATCTTTGAATGGATCACCAACGGTATCTCCAATAACTGTTGCTTTATGACCCTCTGATCCTTTACCGCCAAGATTTCCTGATTCAATGTATTTTTTTGCATTATCCCATGCACCACCGGAATTTGCTAGAAACACTGCAAGTAAGAAACCTGTTGCAATAGATCCGACTAAAAGTCCTCCAAGTCCTTCAGGTTTCAACACGATTCCGACCACAATTGGGCTTATAACAGCAAGGACACTAGGGATAACCATTTCTTTTAATGCTTGTTTGGTACTTATCGCAACACATCCTTTGTAATCAGGCTTGTTTTTATCACTGTTCAATAAATCAAGTTCTTTGAATTGCCGACGTACTTCTTCAACCATTTGATACGCAGCTCGACCAACGGCACCCAATGTTAGTGCAGTAAAAACAAATGGTAGCATTGCTCCGATAAAGATACCTACGACAACATTTGGGTCTGCCAAATCAAGTGATAATGAATATCCCATTGCTCCTGCTGTTGTAATATAGGTGAAAATTAATGCAAGTGCAGTGATAGCAGCTGATCCAATGGCAAATCCTTTTCCCATGGCTGCAGTTGTATTTCCTACAGCATCAAGTTGTTCAGTGTTTTCTCGTACTTCTTTTCCCATGCTTGCCATTTCAGATATACCTTGTGCATTATCGGCGACTGGGCCGTAACAATCGGTTGCTAATGATACTCCAAGAATTGATAACATTCCAACTGCAGATATTGCGACACCATAAAAATTTGCGAAATAATAGGCTGCAAGCATTGCAGCAACCACAGCAATAACAGGTATTATGGTACTCATCATCCCAACTTGTAACCCTTGAATAATAACAGTTGCCGGTCCTGTTTTTGATGCATCAGCAATACTTTGGGCAGGTCTTCGTTTTTCCGATGTATAATACTCTGTGCTAAAACCAATGATTAACCCTGCTGCCAACCCTGCTAGAATTGCATAAAATGGATTTAGATCACCAAGCATAAACCAGGTTGCTAATGCAGTAAGAATTGCGGTAAGAACTGCTGCAACATATAATGAATTCCTTAAGGCTCCGTAAATATTAGTTCCTCCGCCAATAACAACGAGAAGTACTCCCGCGATTGATGAAAGAATACCAAATGAGGCAAGAACAAGTGGAAGCCAAAGAGCGGCATCAATATTTGCTTCAGTTAATACCAGTTGACCTAGTGTTTCTGATGTTCCAGTTTGTAATATAAGTGCCATACTGACGGCAGCAAGTGCCATAGTAGCGATTAATGAATCAACGTAGGATTCGAATAAATCTGCTCCCATTCCAGCGACATCTCCAACGTTATCTCCGACTTGATCAGCGATAACAGCTGGATTCCTTGGATCATCTTCAGGGATTCCTGCTTCAACCTTTCCCACAAGATCTGCTCCTACATCTGCAGCTTTCGTGTAAATGCCTCCTCCAACACGAGCAAATAATGCGATTGAAGAGGCTCCGAATCCAAAACCAAATAACATGTTTGTTGCAGTTACAACACTGAAACTAAAAAATTGAGTGAAAATGAAAAATAGACTGAATACTCCAAGGACTCCTAATCCCACGACACACATCCCCATAACAGCTCCACTTGAGAATGCAATCGATAAACCTTTAGCAAGGCTTTTTTTTGTTCCCGCTGCAGTTCTGCCATTTGCCATGGTAGCCATACGCATACCGATATTTCCGGAAAGTGCTGAAAAAACAGCTCCGATAATGAATGCTATGGATAAGCCCACTTCGATATTACTTCCTTCTACAAACGAAGCGATAAAAAGTAATATGGCGACAACGGAGACAAAGACCATTAAAACTTTATATTCGCTATTAAGAAATGCCATTGCTCCTTCTCGAATGGCCTTACTTAGTTCACGTATTTTTTCATTGCCTGAATCTTCTTTATTTACCCTCATATAAAGAAAGGTTGCGAAAAGAAGAGCGATTAATCCTCCTATTGGTATTGTCCATGTCCATATATCAATATTCATGGTGTCTTCACCGTTCCGCAGGTAACATAATTTCTTATTTAACCCTTATGCTTTAATCACCATTTTCTTTGAATTTTGAAAATTGTTAGATTGTTTAGCCGTCAATGATTTAAATAACAAAAACAATATAAAGTAAGTAAAATAATATATTTATATAATCTTATATAATTATATTTCTTAAAGATCAATCCAAGACATTTACCAAAAAAAATCTCTGTTTAGTTCAGGGGGCAAAAAAACTAATGTTACCACTTCTCGGTCGATTCATTCAACGGCATCCTTGGATAGTTGTCACCATAATTATTCTTATTACCATTGGTTTTTCACTTTTCATACCTTCATTGGAATTCAAAACTGATTTCAATGAGTTTACCCCTGATGATGAAGTAGTAAAGGCAAATGAAAGAGTACAGGATTATTTTGGCCAAAATCAACAACTTGTTTTTTTATTATTTCAAGCAGACGATACTTCATCTATCCTATCTAGTGAAGCAATTCAAAGGACAAATCAAATCCAAAAAAAACTTGGTAATTTACCTGAAGTGAATAGTAGTTTTTCATTGATAACATTTTTAGATATTATTTGTCTTATTGAATTTGGTCAACCACTTGATGAGTGTACCGATAAACAAATTCAAATTGCTGTTTCAGATTTATTAACAAAACCTGAAGAATATCTTCTTTCTTTATTTTCCGAAATAGATCCGAATGAAGAAGCTGAATATGAACAGCGGATTATCTTCCGTACACAAAAAACTGCAGATGGAGCGGATATCAAAACTTGTAGTATTGAGAAAAAAGGATCTTCCCTTCTTTTCACAATTGAAGTGTATGATTTATCTAAATTAGATGGTGATTTAACTCCCTTATTTCCAAGAGTAAATGTTATGGAATGGTTTGTAGGATTTGAAAATTTGATTACTCCAATAAAATACTTAGATATTGACTATGAACTCGCTGCTCACATTGAACCCGCTGAACCTATTTGGACAATTGGAAATGGATTTTCAAATAATGTCAAACATTTTTTTTCACTAGTTAAAAATGGTAGCCTTTTTAATTCCTATAAAAAAGAAGTATATCTTTGGATCACGCCGCCAGGTCAAACAATGCCATTTCCAATACCTATGGATTCTGGATCAATATTGTTTAATCGTGCTCAAAATGAAATTTTAATCAATGTATCATTAGATGAACTTGCTACTTATGGAATCGCTCCTCAATTTGGTTCATTTTCGCTTCCTGCAAAATTATCTAATTTTACTGCTGGAACACGGTATTATCAAACATCTGCGTTTAAACGTCTTGGAGGTCGCATTGAAGCAAAAACGGATTATATTTTTGAAAAAATATTGAATTTGCAATCTAAACCAATCCTTGGTTCACTTGTTGAACGAATGCTTTCAAGAACAGGTAATCTAACTTGGGAATCATTTAATTCATTATATGAAATGTTTGAAGAATCATCAATGGTACCAAATGTCATTGCTTTTCAAGATATTTTAGAAAGTTGGGAATCAGTTGACACCGTTCCAGATAAGGGAAAAGGGGTTGAGCAATCACTTCTTATCGTTCCTGCCTTTTTCGAAGACATTTCCTCAAATTCAGAAGCGTTTCTATCAAAGGAATTCACTGATGGAAAGAATCCGTTATCCACTCTTGTTTTTTTGAATTTAAATTTCCTTTCTGATTATGATGAGATCATTAGAACCAATGAAAAGATTGTTAATGAAGTATCCGAGATTAATAATCAACAAGACATTGTTCAAATCAATGCGACAGGAAATGGTGTTGCCTCAGCTGAGATAAATGAATTAACCATGTCTGCTAATCGATTTATTGCACCAATGATTTTTATCATAATTGTTATGGTACTACTATTTTCTTTTAGAAAACCATCATATGTTGTTTTACCGATGCTAACCCTCGTAGTTTCCACCATCTGGTTGTTTGGAAGTATGGCATTACTTGGAATCGCATTTAATGTGATTGCGGTTGCTTTAGTGCCTTTAGTTCTTGGGTTGGGAGTTGATTATTCTGTTCACATCCTTCATAATTATCGTGTGGAAATTGAAGATGGAAAGAAACCCGGTACAGCTATAAAAAACTCAGTTACTGAAATTGGAACTGCGATGTTTCTTGCAATGATTACTACGGTAATTGCATTCTTATCATTTCTTTCTGCGTCATTTCCGCCTGTTAGGGAATTTGGTATACTTTTAGCTCTTGGTGTGATTTTTACATTTATTACTGCATTAACCTTACTTGCTTCACTTCGATATATCTTAGATAGACGAAAAACAGCTTCTCCCAAAAAAGTCAAGGAAAGGTTAAGTGTTAGATGGATTATGCGATCTATTTCTGCACAAGTGATTAGACATCAAAAAATAATATTAGCGATAATGGTGATCACAACTCTTATTTTTGCATATGGAGCAATTCGAATTGAAACTGGATATGATATGGAACAATTCGCTCCGGAGGATACACCAGCTTTTGAATTATTCGATAAAATTGCAAAAACATTTCCATATGCAAGTCAGAACCAGGAATATATTCTGATTGAAGGAAATGTAGCTACGGTGGATGTACTTGAAGGGATAAGGCAAACTCATAAAAATTTACAAGATGATCGGTTCGTTGCACTTAATCCAGATGGATCATTAAAAGTAACAAGCATTTATACAATTATTAAACAAGCCGTAGAAAATAATGAAAGTCTTATAAATCGTTTTCAACTTGATGCTGACACATTTATTCCGGCTTCTAATCAACAAGTTAGATCATTATTTGATTACCTTAGTCATCAATTTGATATGGGGGCTATGGACATTGATGAATCAATGGAAATGGATGGGATGGAAATAAACACATCACTTTTTTCATCTATTTCTCTAGAAAGCTTTGGAAGTGAATTAGGAACTGTTCTTTCTGAAGATGATGGAAAATATCAAGCGACGGTTATTCGTGTGTATATTGATACATTATATGTTAACTCTGATGATGGTGATGTGAGTGATGATTTAGAAATGTTAAAAAATGAACTGTTAGAAGATGTTCAGGTGGATTTTGGTTCAGCTGAAGTTACGGTCACGGGTCAAAATATTATATCATTAACGATAACAAACTCCTTAACAGAAAGTCAGATTGTATCAACTATGATATCAATTGTATTGGCTGCTATTGTTTTGATTTTGGTATACCGGTCAGCAAGTCTAGGAATCATTGCATTGATACCTGTGGGTTTTTCTATAGTTTGGATTATGGGAACAATGTACTACATAGGATATACCTTGAATGCCCTAACGATAACTGTTACGAGTATTACTATTGGAATAGGAATTGATTACGCGATTCATGCCACAGAGCGATTCAGATATATTGTTGATAAAACAGGGAATATTACAAAAGCTGTTTGTGAAACGATTTCTCATACTGGTGGGGCATTACTTATCGCTGCTCTTACAACTGCACTTGGTTTTGGAGTTTTACTCTTTGCACCAATTCCGCCTCAGCAACAATTTGGTCTTATTTTAGCTGTTACGATTACGTATTCTTTCTTAACATCGATTTTTATCCTTCCTCTCGTTTTATTTCATTGGGCCCAATATAGAAAACAAAAATATGGGTATGTGGTCAATCAGAAAGCACGATTAATGAGGGAGGGAGAATGGATTTTTAATACTTCTTCAACAGAAAATCAAATTGACAAATCAAATGAAGATATAAAATAATGAAAATCATGATAAAAATGATTCCATATTTTTATTTGATACATTTAACAAATTTAAAATTCTAACATGATTTTTATTTAAAATACAACGTTGAAAATTTAATAACTCATTATATTCTAATTAAATAAATTGAGAAATTTAAATTATGATAATGATCTTTTAATTCAATTATGGATTATGCAAAAAGGCCCTAATAAAAATGTGTTAACCTGATAAGTACCCCAATCTAACTCAATAGTACATAGTATTGATCCAAATCCAAATAGGAATGAACGAGTAGTAATATTTTCATCAGGTAAGATCTGTTCGATTGTTCCATTTGTATATCTTTTGAAAAGAACGATTCCGTTTGATTCTATTACCTCTAAGTTCCATGAAACATTCTGAATCATTTCATCTTTCACGTTTTCAATTGAAAAACACAAACCAATTCCGCTGTTAAATGAGACAGGCAGTTTTATTTCATGATTGAAAAGTCTATCCCATATTATCGTTCCATCCTTATCTGTTTTTATTAACCAAACATCAGTATCTTCAGATTCTTTATCTTTATAACCAGAAATGACAAGATCCTGGTCTCTTGTTTCTATGACAGAGTATCCAGCATCATATTTATTTCCACCAAACGTGTTTGTCCATTGAATAATACCCTCTCTATTTGTTTTTATTAACCAAACATCACTGGTTCCTATATCTCCTGCTCCAAATGATCTTGTTAAACCAGTTACAATATATCCTCTATCATACGTTTCTTTCACCGAGTATCCTTCATCTCGGTCGCTTCCACCAAATGTTTTATCCCAGATTTTATTCCCCTCACTATCAGTTTTTATTAACCATATATCAAAATACCCTTCTCCAAATGATCCAGTTTTTCCAGCTACCATAAAACCATGATCACTCGTCTCTATAACTGAGTATCCTTCATCATATCCACTACCACCAAATGTTTTATCCCAGATTTTATTCCCCTCACTATCTGTTTTTATCAACCAAACATCACCATTTCCTCCGTCTCCAAATGATCCAGTCGTACCACTAATTACAAATCCATTATCACTTGTCTCAATTACTGAAAACCCTATTTCAAGGTCATTTCCTCCAAATGTTTTATTCCACAATTTGTTTCCATCACTATCTGTTTTTATTAAAAAAATGTCCCAAGTATACGGTCCACTTATAGAAGTTAATCCGGTAATTACAAATCCTTGATCACTTGTTTCTATCACTGAATACCCTCCATCAAGTTCATCACCTCCAAACGTCTTATCCCAAATTTTATTACCGTTGTCATCTGTTTTAATCAACCAAATATCTCCATTTTCCCCATGACCAAATGACTCAGTCTTACCAGTAATTACAAATCCTTGATCACTCGTCTCTATAACTGAGTACCCTTCATCAGATCCATTACCACCAAATGTTTTATCCCAAACTTTGTTTCCATTACAATCCGTTTTAATCAACCAGATACAACCTTCATTATATCCAGTAATTCCCGTAGATATATAACCACCATCAGTAGTTTCAAAAATAGAATGTGCCTGGTCAGAAACATTTCTAGATTTCTGAATCAATTCTTTAATATAATTATCGTCATCGGGATGTAATCTATTATCAATCTCTTTATTGGTGAGACCAGAAATCATTCCTGAACCAATTATTAACGCGATTAATAAAAAAGAAATAAATTTTAGATTATGACTTATCATTTAAATTTCGACTCCTAAACTAAAGTACCAGGATATTTAAAAATTGATGACTATATAAATATATGTTTTTGTAACAGAGCGCATCAATTTTTTTTGAAATATCAGCTTTTCTAAATATTGATTTGACTATATTAATAACTAATCAGGTAATGAGAAAGTACTGATCATAAATTAAAAAAACTTTAATCGAAAATTCAAATCAATAAATGCATTTTAAAAATTATTTATTAAACATGATAATAGCTATCTTTCGTCTCTTTTTTCCTTTAACTTTATGAAAAAAATTCACAACTATACCAAATATTTATGTATCGGATGCGAATACACTCGTTGTGTGTCCACATGAAAGAAAAAAAGCAATTGTATACTTTTTCATGAGGATACTTCAGTTCACTACTTAGAATAAAAAATGATTTGAGGTGTAAAAGAGAAATGTCTGAGACAAAACAAGATAATTGGAAATCAATGGATGGTAATACTGCTGCCGCTCATGTTGCATATGCATTCAGTGATGTTGCAGCTATTTATCCGATTACTCCTTCTTCCCCTATGGGTGAATTGGCTGATGCATGGTCAGCACAAGGTCGGAAAAATATTTTTGGACAAACAGTGAAAGTTTCACAATTACAATCAGAAGCTGGAGCAGCTGGTGCAATTCATGGATCTTTATCGGCTGGTGCATGTACAACAACATTTACCGCTTCACAAGGTTTACTCTTAATGCTTCCAAACATGTACAAAATTGCTGGAGAACTCATGCCAACAGTATTTCATATTGCTGCACGATCAATTGCTGCAGAAGTTCTTTCTATTTTTGGAGATCATCAGGATGCAATGGCAGTACGACCATCAGGTTATGCAGAACTCGCGTCATCTTCAATTCAGGAAGTTATGGATTTAGCACTTGTTTCACATCTTTCAACTCTTCGAGCTTCAATTCCTTTCCTTCACTTTTTTGAAGGATTCCGCAGTTCACATGAAATTCAAAAAATTAAAACAATCGAATATGAAGAAATGGCAAAACTTGCTGACTGGGATGCAATTAAGAAACACCGTAACCGTGCATTAAACCCAAATCATCCACATATTAGGATGGGGGCTATGGGGCCTGATACCTATTTCCAGGTTCGTGAACGAGGCAATGAATTTTATGAACGAGTTCCACAAATCGTCCAAGAGGAAATGGATAAGGTCGCTGAACTAACTGGTCGACAATATCATTTGTTTGATTATGTTGGTGACCCAAATGCAGAACGAGTAATCGTTATGATGGGTGCTGGAGCAAAAACAACTGAGGAAGCAGTAGAATATTTAAATAATCATGGTGAAAAAGTCGGAGTTGTCATCGTTCGATTGTATCGGCCATTTTCAGCAGAACATTTTTATAACACTATTCCAAAAAGTGCTAAAAAAATCGCTGTGTTAGATCGAACAAAAGAACCAGGGGCATTCGGTGAACCTTTATATCTTGATGTATGTAGTGTATTCCAGCAGAAAAAGGACAACCGAATTATTGTTGGAGGAAGATATGGTCTTTCCTCAAAACAATTCACTCCTACCATGGCTAAGGCTGTATTTGAAAATTTAAAGAAAGATAAACCAAAAAACAATTTCACTGTTGGAATCATTGATGATATCACGCACACTTCACTTCCTGAAACGGAATCAATTGATACTGCTCCTGAATCAACTGTTCGCTGTAAATTCTGGGGTATCGGTGGAGATGGAACAGTTGGAGCAAACAAAAATGCCATTAAAATTATTGGAGATAATACGAACAAATATGCACAAGGTTACTTTGAGTATGATGCAAAGAAATCCGGTGGAGTAACACGGTCACATCTTCGTTTTGGTGATGAACCGATAAAATCAAGATATCTGATAAATACTGCTGAATACATCGCGTGTCATAATCCATCTTACGTAGATAAATATGAATTGTTAGAAGGAATCAAAAAAGGAGGAACTTTTGTTCTAAATTCACCATGGTCTTTAGATGAGATGGAGAAGCGATTTCCAGCTTCGTTAAAACGAAAAATCGCTGAAAACGATCTTAAATTCTACAATATTGACGCTGTATCAATCGCAAAAGAAGTAGGACTTGGACAACGAATTAACATGGTCATGCAAACCGTCTTTTTTAAACTCTCAGAAATACTTCCTTTGGATGAATCAGTTCGTTTGTTAAAAGAAGCAATCAAAAACACGTATGGTAGAAAAGGTGAAGATATCGTTAACATGAATTATAAAGCGGTAGATATCGCACTTGACCGAATTGAACAAATCAAGTATCCGGATTCTTGGAAGAATGCGAAAGATGAATCTGTACCTGAGGATACTAGCGATAAACCTGAATTCGTGAAAAAAATCGTTGACACCATGGCTTCATTAAAAGGTGACTCGTTAAAAACATCTGATTTTGAACCCGCTGGATTTTTCCCATTGGAGACAACTAAATATGAAAAACGTGGGATTGCTATTGATGTACCTGAATGGCAAATTGATAACTGCATTCAATGTAATCAATGTTCCTTAGTATGTCCTCACGCGGCTATCCGTCCAGTTTTGTTAACAGATGAAGAACTTGATCAAGCTCCAAAAGGTTTTGAAGCGAAAAAAGCAATGGGAAAAGAAGCAAAAGAATACCATTTCAGGATTCAAATATATCCCGAAGATTGTGTAGGCTGTGGTAATTGTGCTGACATTTGTCCTTCTAAAGAAAAAGCTTTGATTATGAAACCATTCGCCACTCAAAAAGATCAAATTCCATTACAACAATATGCTGATTCAATTCCAGAAAGGGATGGTGGATTCAATAAATATTCATTGAAAGGGTCTCAATTCAAAAAACCACTCCTTGAATTCTCTGGTGCTTGTGCTGGTTGTGGTGAAACAGCCTATGTTAAATTACTCACACAATTATTCGGCAGTCGTATGGTAATAGCAAATGCCACTGGTTGTTCATCTATCTGGGGTGGTTATGCACCCTCAGTACCATGGGCAAAAGACAAACATGGTCGTGGACCAGCTTGGGCTAACAGTTTATTTGAAGATAATGCTGAATATGGTTATGGAATGCAACTTGCAACTACTCAACGACGGGAAAACCTCAAAGAAAAAGTAGAACATGCATTAAAGGAAGAAGCACTTACTACGGATTTGAAAAGTTTATTTGAGCAATGGCTTGAGCATTTCAATGATGGTGATGAAACCGATGAACTCTCCTTACAAATTCAAGATGTAATGGAAGATATGGATAAAAAGGGTGTTCTTGCTGATATTTGGGAAGCAAAAGATATGCTGATGAAACCATCACATTGGATTATTGGTGGTGACGGTTGGGCATACGATATTGGATATGGCGGTCTTGATCATGTACTTGCTAGTGGCGCGGATGTTAACGTGTTAGTTTTAGACACTGAAGTGTATTCAAATACTGGTGGACAAGCTTCAAAAGCTACTCCTCACGGTTCCGTTGCAAAATTTGCATATTCTGGGAAGAAAACGAAAAAGAAAGATCTTGGTTTAATGATGATGAATTATGGATATGTGTATGTTGCTTCTGTTTCTATGGGTGCAAATATGAATCACGTCATTAAAGTGATGAAAGAAGCCGAGTCATATCCTGGCCCATCGCTAGTTATTGCATACGCACCATGTATTAATCATGGTATCAAAGCAGGAATGGGTAAGTCACAATTCGAAGAAAAAGAAGCCGTTAAAGTTGGATACTGGCCATTATATCGATTTGACCCAAGGTTAAGTGAGCAAAATAAAAATCCATTCCAATTAGATAGTAAGGAACCACAAGGGAGTTTACATGATTTCATCATGGGTGAAATCAGATATAATTCATTAACTCGAACGTTTCCTGAGGAAGCTAAACGATTACATGCGTTACTTGAAAAAGACGTAAAGGAGCGCTACGAACAATACAAGAAAATGGCTGAGGATTAAATAATATTCAGCCAGAATCTTTTCCTTTTTTCCTTTTTTTATGGTAAAGTTCTTATGAGTTAGATTCATTCTGTACTACTTGTGGTTGGGAAAACTATAGTTTGCAAACTTTGTTATCCTAAAAGGTATCATATATATCTGAAAACTAGGTTCAACCATGAATAAACGTATGGTGGGGAAATAGGTTGTGCAAAAACGATTATCATCATTAGCTGAATATCTTAAGAAGACAGATGAGGTTCATGTCGTTACTCATATTGATGCAGATGGATTAACTGCTGGGGCAATCGCTGTTAAAACATTAAAGCGTATGAATAAATCATATTCTATTGAATTTGTGAAACAACTTGATCATTTTGTGGTTAATCGATTGAATGATGAAAATCATGATTTGGTTTGGTTTACTGATTTAGGCAGTAGTATTGTCGAAGATACCTCTGTTCAATTTCCCTATATTGTAACTGATCATCATGCGTGTAATCCAAAAACGCAGAATACGCCGTATCATTTCAATCCACATTTATTTAATTTAGATGGAAGTTGGGAACTTAGTGGAAGTGGAGGTACGTATCTGCTTTCTACAACAATTGATGAGAGTAATCAAGATTTAGCTGGTTTAGCAATGATTGGAGCATGTGGTGATTTACAGGATCGAAAACATCGAAAATTGATGAGTAAAAATAGAGAAATACTAAATCAAGGGATTAAAGCAGGGGTTCTTCATGCGAAAATAGATATTCAATTTTTTGGTAGAGAAACCCGACCGGTTTACAAAATGCTTCAATACGCTAATGATCCTATCATTCCGGGAATCACTGGACGTGAGTCATCTGCCCGGGCATTTCTAGATGGTTTAGATATTCCTTTAAAAGATGGTGATCAGTGGAGACATTGGATTCACTACAGTGAAGATGAACGAAAAAAAGTAATCTCACATTTAGTAAAATTATTGTTATCGAAAGGATTTGGTTATGACCTAACAACGAGACTTGTTGGTGAAGTCTATGAGTTGAAAACTGAATCTATTGCTACTGAACTTCATGATGCAAAAGAGTATGCAACATTATTGAATTCAACTGCGCGGTATGGTGAATTTGAAGTAGGATTGCATGTGTGTTTGGGTGATCGAGGAAAATTTTTAAAAAAAGCACGTTCTCTTCTTAGAGGTCATCGTCATAATCTTGTTGAAGGAATGCAACTAGCCAAAGAAGAAGGAATTATTCAACTCGATTATGTTCAATACTTTCATGCTGGAACGGGTATTCGAGATACTATCGTTGGCATCATTGCAAACATGTTACTTAATGATGAAGAAACACGAAATGATCTTCCACTCATCGGATTTGCACAGAAAACAAAAGGAGAAATTAAAGCCTCCGCTCGAGCGACACAATTTCTAGTTTCAAAAGGACTTGATTTATCTATTGTTATTCGTGAAGCAGCAGAAAGTGTTGATGGAGTTGGAGGCGGTCATAATATCGCTGCAGGAGCAACAATTCCAGCGGGTAAAGAAGAAGATTTCTTACAAAAATTTGAAGAAAAGGTGAAAGATCAACTCTCACCTTAAGAAGTAGACGTTTTATACAATTCAACAACTTCAAGAGTGAACTCGAGAGTTTCACCAATGAATTTTCTTTCTGGAGCGTTCTGATTAATTGCAATGGTGATATCGGTTTCATTTACATCTAGTACTTTCAAATGAAGTGATTGACCATATCCAAGATTTAACGTAGTAATGTATCCTTTTTCAACATTTGTTTCAAGGAAAAAAGTTGTTTCATTGTTTGGTCGTATAGTCACGTTCCAGTTGAATAAAGGCATAGTAAACGAGGTTCCATTCACGATATTAATTGTGTAACTAACATTGGTAGCATTATATTCAGTGATGGTTGCAGTAATTGTATTATTAACACCAAGCATAACCATACCCCAGTCAAATGTAGTATTCACCGAGACATTAACATTACTAAAGTATTGATTGAACACTGCTCGTTCCATATCCCATTCAAGGTTTACTGGTGATTTTATTGGATATGGACTAAGGCCATAACTTTCAGCAAGGCTTTGATTCCAAGTACCATACCCTTTTTCAGGTGGGATTGTCACGGTTTTTGTTTCCCCTTCTTCCATGCCAACTAATCCTTCTAAGAATCCAGTGATCATAGAAGCTGAATAATTCGTATATCCATCTGGTTTTACAAGATCTCCATTAGGATTAACAAAAATCTTTAATGGTTCATACGGCCTTGACTCATCGAAAATTCCTTCATCGATAGCGACATCTTCATATGAAGTATCAAAAACCGTGTCATTATCAGCGAATCGACCAATATAATTCACATCAGCACAATCTCCAAGTGAAATGAATGTATCAGTTGATTGTTCTGGTTCATTAAATAAGTTGTCTATAATGTCCTCGTAATTTGCGCTCACAAGGACTGCAGTAAGAGCGCCAGCAATGATTATAACTAGAGCTATAAGAGCAATTTTTTCATTTTCCATAGACGCGATGAATGAGGTCAAGATATATTAAACTAATCCTTGATTTCTCCCTTAACCCTCATTGTATTGGAAACAGATGTGTTCTAAGAGTAAACGAATAATTTTAGCTGCTAGAACCGCAGTTTCCCCATGATCATATGAGGGGGCTACTTCCATGATATCAGCTCCTCGAATCTGGGAAGAAAAACTGGTGATAGTATCGATGATATCTAGAGGGTTTAATCCAAATGGTTCTAATGTTCCTGTTCCTGGTGCATAACATGGATCAAGCGCATCAATATCGATACTAAGATAAACAGGTTTGTTTTGCATGTTTTGTTTCATTTTAGATAAAATAGATTTAATTCCCTGCTGTTGAATAGTATCTGAAGTGAAAATATGCACATTTTCTTTCATGGCATCGTCGTATTCCTTTTTTTCAGCGGACCGTACACCAAGCACATAAATTTGATCTCCAGGAATATGATCATTTACACGTCGGATAGTACAAGCATGATTATACCGTTCATGAACATATGTGTCTCTAAAATCAAGATGAGCATCAAAAATAATAGAATGAATATTCTCCCCAAACGCTTGTATGCTTGCAGCAGTTTCAGTATGTTCTCCACCGATCATAACCGGTATTTTATTGGATTTTCTAATATCTTGAACAAAATGAGTTACTTTCTCAAATACCTTTTTTGGTTTATCCTGTTCTTTAATATTGACATTTCCATAATCATGAATTAAACAATCCTGAATCGATTTCCCAGTCAATATATTATATGGTTCAAAATTCCAACTTGCTTTTCTTATTTCATCAGGACCAAAACGAGATCCCGGTCGAAATGAAGCTGTTTTATCAAAAGGAACACCAAATAAAACGATGTTACTCTCTTTAAAACTTGCTTCAGCATCAGCAAAATATGAGGGGATATCAGATGGAAAATGAGAGATCATTGGAATGAAATAAAAGAATAAATCAAGGAAGAAAAATGTTTTGTTTTATACACGTGTAATCTTTTTCCTTCCAAGCGCTTCTAAATATTGAATTTCTTTACCTGGTTCAAGATCATCTTTATATTCATCTGGAATTGGCATTTCAAATGTTTCATAGGTTTCCATATCCATTAATTGAACATTATCGCCCATGATTGCAACTACTTGCGCAGATCGTTTATCAATAATGGGAACATGAACTTTATGGGTTACAGGACTAACAATACTTTTTTTCTGACCATTGAATACACCAATAGCTTCGATCCGAGCTTTTGATTCACCATGTTTTCCCGGTTTAGATGTTGAAATACTTACAATTTTACAGGGTTCATCATCAATGATGATATAACGATTTACCTTTAATGTTCTGACTTCAGCTAACTCTTTCATAGATATCTTCCTCGGTTTTAAATCATATATTTCCAACGATTTTTAAATAGATTTTGCTTTTTTATTCGTACATTTATATGGAATATATCAACTCACTAATCTGATAATAGCTCATAATACTTTCTAAGCAGGTTAGTCACTATCAACGATTTCATAAATCGCTTTTTTTCCATGTTTCGTACAAACAAAAGCTTCCCATTTTGTATCCCATGACATACCTTTTCCACAGACAGGACAAGCAAGACTGGTAATAATTTCACGATGTTGTTTTTCTCTTGTCTTTAACACCTCCGCTTTTACCTTTTCGTCAGGATTTAGCGAATTCATGACATACACGTTTCCATCAGGAGGTAAATAAGGCGTGTTATCGGTCTTCATTTTTTTCTTTCGGTATGCTTTCATTTGTTGCTTATATTTTTCCTGCATGGTTTGTCTTCGGCCCATTCTATCAAAAAGGGATAAGTTAGTGGTGATGAATAAAGTTTTTGACTCAAAAGCGTGTTTATGCCCCTGCGCTATTATGAAAACAACTGATCTTCCTCTCCCAGAAAAAATCCGATCAATTCTTAAAAACCAGGGGATTGAATCCTTGTATCCACCCCAGGCAGAAGCAACAAAACATGTGTTAAATAATGAAAACGTTGTGTTAGCAATTCCAACTGCAAGTGGAAAAAGCCTTGTAGCATATATTGCAATGTTTAAACAACTTATCTCACGTGGTGGTAAGGCGTTATATGTTGTTCCCTTAATCGCGTTAGCCAGAGAGAAATACGAAGAACTTTCAATTTTTGCTAAAGCAGGATTTAAAATTGGGATTTCTACAGGTGATTTAGATGATTCAGATCCACGTCTAGCCCGGTATGATATCATTATTTGCACTTCGGAAAAAGCTGATTCTTTATTACGTCATGGCGTTAGCTGGGTCTATGAAGTCTCATCACTTATTATCGATGAAATTCATCTCATTCAGGATCCATCAAGAGGCCCAACATTAGAAGTTCTCATCGCTCGTTTCCGTTCACTTAATCCAGATACACAAATTATTGGATTGTCTGCAACAATTAAAAACGCGATTGATTTGTCAATTTGGCTTGATGCAAAACTAGTTCAATCAGAATGGAGGCCTGTACCTTTAAAAGAAGGAGTATTACATGGGAGAACATTGACTTTTGATACTGGTGAAGAAGAAACAATCGAAAAAAATGAGCCAACAGCACTAGCTGAATTAGTCGGTCAGTCTCTTTCTTCAGAAGGGCAAGTATTAGTCTTTGTTAATTCACGAAGGTCAACAGCATCTGTTGCCCGGAAAATAGGGGAAACCATAAAAAAATATTTAGATGAAACTCATCAACAACATCTTAATCAAGAAATAACTGATTTCCTGAAACAACACACTGAAAAAACCTCGATTGATAAAACACTTCTCTCCTGCATGAAACAGGGATCAGCATTTCACCATGCAGGACTGGCAAGTTATCAGCGTCGATTCGTGGAACGGACTTTTAAACAAGGTTTAATCAAATGTATTGTTGCAACACCTACTCTTGCAGCAGGAGTTAATATTCCAGCTAAAAGAGTTATTATTCGAGATTTATGGCGGTATGAAGCAAACATGGGAATGCAACCTATTCCCGTCTTAGAATATAAACAGCAGGCTGGACGGGCTGGAAGACCAAAATATGATACTGAAGGGGAAGCGATTACAATTGCAAAAAAACAAAGTCAAAAAGATATGATTCTTGCTAGATATATTCATGGTGAAACCGAGCCGATTTATTCAAAACTTGGAAATCAAGCTTCATTACGAATGCATTTACTTGCTGCGATAGCCACTGGTTTTGTTCATACAGATGAAGATATCCTTCAATTCATTGACAGTACATTTTATGCATATCAAGCTGAAACATATACGTTACAAGATGAAATAGATGACACTATTGAATTTCTTCTTAGATATGATTTCATCAAAGAAACAAAAAATGGATATGAATCAACAACTTTTGGAATGAAAACTTCATCTCTTTACATAGATCCATTATCAGCTGTTGAACTTAAAAAAGCTTTAGTAGCTGCTGAAAAAGCACAAAAAATCCCAACTGATCTTGCTGTATTACAAACGGTGTGTTCTACACCGGATGTTCGATCATTATACCTTAGAAAAAGTGATGCATGGGTGGAGATGATGCTTGAAGGTTGTAAAGATGAATTGTTCTGTCAAGTACCTCCAACGGTAGATGAGGGTTTTGAATGGTTTCTCTCAGATTTTAAAACTGCGTTGTTACTTCGTGATTGGATTGAAGAGCGAACAGAAGATGATATGATAGCAAAATATGGTGTTGGCCCTGGGGATATTCATGGAATTGTTCAAACTGTTCATTGGCTTCTTCATGCAATGAGAGAATTTGCTCGAATGTATTATTTTGATGCAGTTTCATTTCTTACTGGCCTAGGGTTAAGAGTAGAATATGGGTGTAAAAAGGAATTATTAACATTAGTTGAATTAAGAGGAATTGGACGAATACGAGCACGAAACTTGTATCGAAATGGTTACAAATCTTTAAATACACTAAGAAAAGCAAGTGTTGAAGAACTTAGCTCCATTTCAACGATTGGACCTGGAATTGCTAACCGTATCAAAGAGCAACTTGGTCAATCCAAAGAGCATCATGAAAGTCAACTCACTGAATTTTTGGAGGAAGAGGATGACAGAGTATAAAATGAAAATAGTTGGATGTAAAACATGTATTAATGATGTAAATGATTTTATTACTAAGGTTAACAAATTTGCAGAGCAAAACAATATTGAGATTCAATTATTTGATGCATCATTAATTTTTGGAAAACCTCATTTAGATTCAGCATTTGCTCATGCATTACGTTCGTTTAGAAGAAAAGAAACGGCAACACGTTCTCTAGGCATGGAATTGTTGTTTTATGCATCTGGTGAACGTCAAATCACACGGGCAATTAAAAAAATGGGAGTTAAAAAAGGGGAATCAAGTATCATCGTTTGTCTCCTCTACCCGTTAGAATTTAATCACGATATTGATAAAATAGTGAAAGAATTTATTCAATGTTTTGATTTAAACCAAGTTGATTCAGTTACTCAACCAGATAAATCAATGTTATCAACATTTGGAATCTCTAAAAAAGCACAGTCATCAGTAAAGAAAGATCAAATATATCAGTTAGTTTTAGAAAAAATAGCTTTAGTCGATATAATAAAATGAATATGTTAAAATAAAGATAAAAATAGCGATATATAAGAGAATATCTAATTTTCTAACCAAAGTTTTATATCCATATCCTTTATAATATTTATTAGGGGTAATAATGAAACCACTAACAAACAAATTTTTGACTATGATAGTTGTGCTACTTTTTACTTTCAGTGTTGGTGCGGCTATACATGCAACAGATACAATGAGAGAAGATACATCAAATAATGAAGTTGATAATGAGACTAAGATGGTATTTTTCGACGAAGAGAATACGAATAACTATAGATTATTAAATGGAAAATATCCCGTCATGGCTGATCGCTTACCAAATCCAAAAACAATGATTCCAGATGAAGAACCACAACCCACTGGATCATTTGACAATCTACCGTCACAGTTCAGTTGGAAAAACTATGGTGGTGATTGGATGACTCCAGTCAAAGATCAAGGAAATTGTGGTAGTTGCTGGGATTTCAGTGCGATAGGAACTATGGAAGCAGCAATAAATCTTGCCTCTGGTTACCCAGATACAGATCTTGACTTATCTGAACAATACGTCTTATCATGTTTACCATATGGTGGAAGTTGTGGTGGAGGATGGACAGATGATGCATTTGAAGCAATTATCAGCACAGATCCATCAATTGGAAACGGTATAAACGGTGTTCCACTTGAATCTTGCATGCCTTATGAAGCATCAGATTCCGTACCTTGTAGTGATAAATGTGATGACTGGGATACATATAGTGAACCTCCACAAGAAACAGACATCCTTTGGCAACTTGAAGAATGGGGTGCTAATCATGGATTTGAAAATGACAATCCTACAGACAGAGATGTAGTCAAAAGCTGGATTATGGATAAAGGACCAATATCCTCTTCAATGTATGCCACAAGTGCCTTTTCAAGTTATTGGGAATCACATCATAGTTCAGACGATTGGTTTTATGAAGAAGACCACGGGTATACGAATCACGCAGTTGTCTTACTCGGTTGGAAAGATGATCCAGATGTAACAAATGGCGGATACTGGATACTGAAAAACAGCTGGGGTTCTGGATGGGGATATGGCGGTTACTTTAATGCTGCATATGGAGGTCAAGATATCGCTGAAATCGTAAGATGGTGTAAAGCAGTCGACTGGCCAGAGAGTACGCAAGGTGCAGGACCAATCAATGTGGATATGGCGGTGTTTGCAGATTTTTCATTTGAAACTGATC
>CAZOPW010000044.1:0-21817 GCA_964581795.1 uncultured Thermoplasmatales archaeon
ATCAACCAATACCTTACCCACTGTAGGGGCTGTTCCGGCTAGTACCGAATCTGTTCCAGCGTCTGTTAATGTGAAGTCCATCACGACGACGTGAGCAGCTCCAGGTACAGGTGATTCCTGTACAGCTCTATTGGTCACAGTTGTTGATGTAACTACAGTTGAGACAGCAATAACTGAGACAAGCATGAGCATTACAACTGCCATACTCTTAAATTTATTTTTAATGTCTTCCATATTTCTTCTTCCTCCTTATAGATTTTTTAGCCTATTTTTCTTAATATTGTATGATAGCCCTGCTTGACCAGATGTTTGCTCACACCGTGAGCTCTAACGGGAAGGCATAACTAACGCTACTCCTGTTAGTTTTATCTTCCAACATCCGTGTCCTCACCGGACCTTCATTTTCATCGTAAATATCGACCTTCTTTATATAGGTTGCGTTTTTCTAGGCATCTATCAACAGATATAACTACTCCAGTACATGGATAACTACCTACACAATAAAAAAGGCGTTTACAAGGAGTAAAATGTTGAAAAAACGGAAAAAGAGGACGTTAACGATCTTGTGGCGTATTGACTTCTTCCACGATTCTCATACCTGCTGACACACCGTCAATAGAATGGATTTCTGCTCCACAGCTACTAATTGCTTCTTGAACAAGTGAATAATTAATATCCGTTCCTTCAATAGTAACTTTTACGCTATGTGTTTTTGCATCCATTTCTTCTAGTGAAATATTCACTCCAGAAATACCTTCAAGGTTACCAATGCGATCGGCTATTTCTAAAATTGATGGATTATGTGGTTTCAACACATCTAAAATGATTCGTTTTATATTAGCCACGAATTATCTCTCCAAAAAACAGGTTATCTTTATCTGGTTAATAAACATTAGCGTGATTTTTTTAAAAATGTTTTAAATTCATCGAGTTGATCATCTTTTTTTGCATTGATTTGACCAATGACTTGTTGAGCCTCTGAAATATTATTTGTTTCAAAAATAAAGGATGTTTTAGCTAAGTTAAGTGTTTTATTACATCTAGGACATGTTGTTGTTTTTTGTTTTGTTTCTGTTATTTTTGGTTGTTTGCAGAATTTACAAAGAATGACGGCATATTTTTTATGTTGTTTCATATGTTTTTTCGCTCTTTTGTTTTTAATTGAAATGAACCTTAACTAATAAATATATCTTCTTCTATTCACTGGTTGCATTATTCCCGCCTTAGCTCAGACTGGCCGGAGCGGCCGGCTGTAGACTCTAAACCAAATATGGCTGATACCGGCAGGCCCCCGGTTCAAATCCGGGAGGCGGGATTATCCCATTTTTTTGGATAAGTTTTTAGGTAAAAAGAGAGTTCATAACGTGTTGAATAAGTCATGCAAACAGAGGAATCATTAGCGGTAAAAATTGAGAAGAAAAAGGGAGAACAAACAAGAGTTTTTCTTCTAGAAAAGGGATTGATTCGATCTGATTTAAAAATCAAAAGAACAAATGAACATTTATTACTCCCGATTACTCATTTCTCTGATGAAGTATCAAATTTTGACCTTGTTACGAGCTATTTTGAAAAGTTAAAAAAAAGTCCATCAGATTATAAAGATCTTCTTTCACTTCCAGCAATTCTAAAAAAGAATTTACCAACATCTTTTGATATCATTGGAGACATACTGCTATTGAAGTTACCTGATTCTTTATTTTCGTATGCTTCTGATATAGGAGATGCGTTATTGAAAACTCATTCTCATGTTAAAACAGTGTGTGTGATCAATCCTGTTCAAGGGGAATTACGCAAACGATCGGTTCGTGTTGTTGCAGGTGAACAAAAAACAAAGACAGAACATAAGGAATATGGTTTATCGTTTTCAGTTGATGTTGAAAAAACGTATTTTTCTCCGAGATTAGCAAGTGAACGAATGAGAGTGACTAAGTTAATTAGGAAGGATACGTGTATTTTTGATATGTTTTGTGGGGTAGCACCTTTTTCTGTAATGATAGCAAGATATGCACATCCTTTGCGTATTCTTGCTATTGATAAAAATCCGGAGGCTGTTAGGTTAGCTGAAGAAAATATCGTTAAAAATAACGTTGAAAATAAGATTACATTATTTCAAGAAGATGCAAAGAATACAGGAAACATATTAGAGAAGCAAAATATGATTCCTGATCATATCATTATGAATCTTCCTTTTTCTGCAATCGAATTTTTCCCATTAGCTGTGAAATATGTTTCACATAAAGGTATTATTCATTATTATGATATTATAAGTGAGAAATTTTTTGATAAAAGAATCGGGGAATTGAAAGATATCGCAAATAACTATGATACATCTCTAGTTCAAACTAGATTGCATAAAATAAAAACATATGCACCACATGAATTTTATATAGGAATAGATATTACGGTCTCAAAAAATCAATGAAGTATGCCGACGTAGCTTAGCCCGGCAGAGCGGCTGATTTGTAATCAGCAGGCCGAGGGTTCAATTCCCTCCGTCGGCTTCTTTTAATCATTTTTTTCTTTTTCTTTGCTCAAAGTAAACTATCATTGTTAAGAAAGCAAGCATGATAAATAATATTTCAAAACCTGGAGTATTTTGTTCCTTTGGTTTTGTAATCACTGCATACGTTGAACTACTATCTGAAACACCTGAGCTATCTGTAACAGTTAATGTTACCGAGTAATTTCCACCTTTGTTGTATTTATAGGTCGGTTCTTCGTCGGTACTTGTTCCACCATCACCAAAAGACCATTCATAAGATAGTTCATCATTTAAATCAGGATCAGTCGATCCAGTGCTGCTAAAAGCAATAAACGTATTTGCTTTAGCAAAATAAGGACCATTTACTTGAGCAGTTGGTGGATCATTCTGCTGAGTGGAAACAGTAATTTGTTTGGTTGAACTTGCACTTGATCCATTATTATCAATAACAACAAGAGATACATTATAGATTCCTGGATCTTCGTACACATGATATGGTGTTTTATCATTGATAATGTTTGCTCCATCACCAAAACTCCATCGGTAAAAAGCGATTTTTCCATCTGGATCAAAACTACTTGATCCATCGAAGTTAATCGGATCTTTAGTTTCAACTATATTAGAACAAGTGATTGAAGAAGTCGGCGGATCATTGTCTACTGGTACATGCATCGTTGAAAAAACCCATGAATCCGATGTTGTTGTTGAATAGGTATCAGTGACATTAACATACCAAACACCGATGTAATCATAACCTGCTCCAAGATATGTATATACTGCATTTTGACCTTGAACAGTTGAATAAAAAGCTACTGAAGCTTCTTTTCCACTTTCAACATTTTTTACTGTTTCGATAAGATGGGATTCATTTTCAAGGATATAATAGAAGTCAACATCTACTCGTTCATCTTCTTTGTCATTAACAATAACACTTAGTGTTGGATGTAAATCTACATCTTCAGCTAAATGACTTGGATTTGGATTTGAAATTGTGGGATATGAGTGAAATCTTCCAGTTGGATAATTATCATTTACATCATTTTTGGTATATGGAATATCACCAAGATTGTTTTCATCATTATCCGGGCCTAAGTAATCACTCCAATAATTTCCAATTCCATTATAATCCCATTCATTTAATCCTTCTTCAATAGCAAGAGGACCATCTTCACTAGTTGTAAAACGATTTTCGTAAATTACATTATCATTGCTCATTGTACCAGTTAATAATCCATACATTGCATTGTTTGAAAAACTATTATTATAAATCGTGTTTGCATCTGAATCAATGGTTATTCCATTAAGGTTATTTATGATATCATTGAATTCAACTTTTGAATCATGACAAGTTAGTTTTATTCCATTTAATCCATTGTTCTTAATTGTGTTCTCTTTAATTAGTTGTGAATTACCATCTTGAATATATATTCCATTTGATGCATGATCTTTAATGATATTATTTGTGATATTTGTGTCTCTGGATGATAACACATGAATTCCATGCATCGCAAATTGTATGGTGTTATCAGAGATAACAGTACCTGTTGAATCAATGACTCGTATGCCCGTAGATACATTATTATTTTTGATAATGTTGTCTGCTATACTACAACTTAAACAATTTTCCAATTGAATTCCATCTGTATTATTGAATACATTATCTCGAACAACTATGCCTTCTGCTTGTGTTGCAATTAATGCTCGCGAAATGATACTTGATGGAATATAATTTTCTGAAATAACGACATCCTGGATATCTCTAGCCACATGAATAACTGCTTTTCGATGGGACGTATTGGTTTCATCAAAAAGGGTAAATCGTTCAATTGATACATCACTTGCTTGAACATCCACAAGATACGCTTTTTTATTATCTGTAGTAATCATTGTCTCTTCAAATGAATCAGTTCGTAAAGAGATTGATTTATCAATAATGATATCTTCATGATAGGTCCCAGGTAATATTTTAACCACATCACCATCTTGTGCTGCATTTATAGCGGCTTGAATAGTTGCATATGGTTTGGAAAGAGTTCCATCTGATTCTTCAGGATAATGATAATCGTCATCAACCCAAACATTTTCTGCTGATACCGTTGCACAAAAGATGAATAATAATCCTAGTAGTAATAAGCCTATGAATAAGTACTTTTTATGGGCATTCATTATGCATTCCATCCTTCCATCCGGCGTGAATAAAATTATGATTCTTTTGTATTTTATACTTTTCTATGTAATTCGTCATTCATTAATTCTGACGGTATGTTTTTGTAAGACAGGGTGATATCATGTTAATTATGCGGGTTTGTATCGGTGGAACATTCAATCGATTCCATAAAGGCCATCAAACATTGATCAACACTGGGATAAACTATGCTGGTGAACATGGTTTCTTATTTATTGGAGTGAGTAATGGCCCATTGATTGAAAAAAAACCTTCTGTAGAACCATACGAAAAACGAAAGGATGATCTTCTCTTTTTTCTTCAACAAAAAAAGACGGTTCTACCAACAATCGCTATTGAACCAATTGAAACAGTTGAAGGACCAACTCTTACGATGGATTTTGATATGATAGTAGTTTCTTCTGAAACAAAAAAAACTGCTGAAGTTATTAATCAAAAACGTATTGAAAAGGGGATGAAGGCAATGGAAATCATCACGATTCCATTAGTTCTTGCTGAAGATGAAAAAAAGATCAGTAGCACCCGCATCATAAACAATGAAATTGATTCTGAAGGGCATCTTTTATAAAACTTAAATAAAAAACATAAGTTTAAAGGAATTAACTTTATAAACAGGCCATTATTACATGGCGAATAGGTGAACGCATATGAGTTATGTTATTTTTGAGATTAAAACAGATGATGTTGGAAACATCAACAAAGTCATAAATGATGATTTGGTCAGTCGGCAGAGTATCCTTACTCGTGATGCGAGTGCTCTTGGATTAGATAAAGATGTTTCTTACCTTAAGATTGAAGGAAGTGAGGATGGTTTGAAGAAAGCAGCTGAACTTGCTGAAGAATTTGGTTTTACGAAACTTTCAGAAAAAGATGCTGAGGAAATAAATCAAAAAATTCTAGCGGAAGAAGAAGAAGCTGCTGATGGTATGGGTATGATCTTTGGATAAAAAAAATTAATTTTATTTCTTTCTTTTAAATATCCCAATGAGTTTGTAAATATTTTTTTAATTTTTTATAAACCTGATCACTCGTATCTTTTTCCTCTGTAGTGTCTTCAAAATGTTGAGGAAAACCGTTAAGTTGACCAACTTGAGAAACTAAACATTTTCCAATATAATCTAAATTATATCCTCCTTCAAGAGTGCATACTATCTTCGGTTGGATCTTTTGGTATTCCTTCAATAAACTCCCAAAAAAGTCAACAGTTAATCGTAATCCACCAAGTCGATCTGCATGGTGACTGTCAAAACCTGATGATACAATGATTATGTCTGGATCAAATTGTTCTGCTGTTGGTAGGAAAATATCATGGATTATACGTGATACTGCCTGTTCACCATTGCCGTGGGCAAGTGGAGCATTCATATTATATCCTTTACCTTTCCCCTTACCTATTTCATGAAGTTTTCCAGTACCCGGGAAGTGGGGGCTTACATGAAATGATTGATATAACACATCATCTCTTTGATAAAAAATTTCTTGTGTACCATTTCCATGATGTACGTCAGGATCAAAGATTAAGATTTTATGACCAAATTTAGCTAGTTCATATGCGGCAATAGAAGCATTATTAAATAAACAAAATCCCATCGAAGTAGTAGGTGTTGCATGATGACCCGGAGGACGAACAACGGCAAATCCATTATCTGCTTTCCCTTCAAGTACTCGTTTTGCTAATGCTAGTGTTCCACCTGCAGCTCGTCGAGCTGTATTAAAATCATCCTTACATACATAAGTATCAAGATCAAGCCAGGTGGTCCTCGTGTCGCTGATTTGTTTAATATCATAAATCATTCGCTGATTATGAATATGATACAGCATTTCTTCAGGCAGAAGTGGTGGATCGATAAAACGAAGATCATCATAGAATGATGCTTTTTTTAATGCATCCATCATGATTAGTGTTCGTTCTGAATTTTCAGGATGACTAATAGTATCATGTTTTCGAAACATTTCGGAATGAACTATCTCTGTTCTCATATGTTAAAACGCCTTCGAAATTATAGTAAAAATGAAGCCCTATAAAAAATATTCTCATGGAAAAATTGACGAGTTATAATTCATATAGCTGCGTATTAAAGAAAATATTCATTTATGACTTTCATATTACATTATTGCTGCCCACTATATAGCTAGGGGAGAAAACGATTATGAAAGATATGCTCACGGGAGTTTCACCTGAACACTTGTTTTTTCAGAAAGGAAAAAGAATTAGAGCAGATTCAATTCATCAACCATATTTTTTAGCATTTCGAAATACCGAATCTGAAACAAAAGCTGCAAAAAACGAATTAATGAGGCTGTGGGAAAAAAATTCTAATGTCCCCCCTTGGTCATATATTACTGAGTTTGGAGATATTGAGCCTTATCATAGTTTTTGGCATCATTCTAAAAAACGACATGTTTTTCCAATTTTCATTAATCAGTCATATCGTGTTCCTGAAACGACCGATTATTTATTTAAAAATCATGATCTTTTCACCGCTGAACATGACATCCCATATCATCAACGTTTAATTGTAGATATTGCAGCAAAACAAAATCGTTGGATGTATGATAGTTTTGGAAAGAAAGAACGTGTTTCGATGCTTGTTTATGATATCGAAATGAGTGAATTTATTCCCGGTAAAACAGATGGACCTATTGATATTATTGGTTTTGCTGCGGCAAATATATCATTTCATTCATCAAAAAATCTTGAGTCGGAAACTTTTAATTTTGATTTTGATCATGTTCCAAATGTTGTCGATGAAGATGATATAATACAGTTGGTATCTAGAAATGAAGATGAAGAGCTTGATCATTTAATCCAATTTTGTAGAACATTTCCCAATTATGATATTGTTTCTGGTCACAATATCATTGGTTTTGATAACCGACAAGTTTATGGGAGAGTAAAAAAGCTCTTACAAAAATATCAATCATCTTTATCTGAAAAACAACAGCAACCCCTTAACGATTTTTTAAATAAGTACGCTCGACTCGATAAATCATTTCATTTTGGAGTTGGATCTGACGTTATTCAAATTTATCCTTCTGGATTTGACACCTATTTAGCCGCAAGAAAATTTTATCCTCATTTGGATTCTCATAGTTTGAAAGCAGTGGCTCCCTTCTTAGGATATGGGATCGATAATCGGTTAATTTTATCACCCGATGAAATTCGTATTGATGATACTACACTGAAATATAATCGACAAGATATCATTGAACAAATGGGTGTTTCTCTTCAATTAATTCAACTTACTCTTCCTTTATCATTTACGACAGGTATGCCATTTGAATTACTATTATCAGCTGGAGCAGTGAATATGTGGGATCATATGTCACTTATCCGTGGAGTCTTTTCAAAGAAGTTAATGCCTGCAACTTGCAGGGTTAATAATATTGCCAAAACATTGACCAGGGATTTTCATCACGTTAGATCAAGAGAACACATTTTAAAGCAAGCTAGGGAGAATATTGAACAATTATCTAAGGAATTTGTTCGAGTTGTTAAATATGGTCCTGAGATGCCTGAGTGGATGCTTTACCCGTATGTGATTCATAATGAACAAGCAACAGATGCTGATGAGCGAAGTGGTTATCATATGCCAGGTGGTATGACTATTAAACCGGATAGAGATGCTGATTCTCATTTTATTCCTTGGTATAAAGTAGTTGTTGCTGATGTTGGAGCGATGTATCCAACGATTCTTAAAGCGTTAAATATTGGTGCGGATACCGTTCGATTATGTAAAAAAAATGATGAACCGGACATGTGGTTATGGTTTAAGAAATTACCTAAACGTTTTTTTGACAATGTGGATGTGATATGGAGATCTGTGGATAAAAATGAGGACACATTTGCTGATAAAGGTTATTGGGTAGGAGTTTGTATTCAGAGTGAGACAGGTGTGGTTAACGGTGCAATGACAGGGATTATGGATATGATTGCTAAGATTAAACAAGAATTACAAGATGTGAAAAAAACTGGTGATACAGAGGAAATCAAACGATTAAAAATGATGTATCAAAGTGTGAAAGGAGCTCGTAATGCTGGCACTCATGGGATTCTATCCGCTCCTAACGTATCAGGTAGACAGTTTAATTTGTGGGGGGCATGTGCGATAACAACAAAGGGGCAAGTTATCCTTAATGATACGTTGAAGATGCTTCAAAAAAAAGGTATTCGAGTGACCTATGGTGATACTGATGGTATCTATCTGGGATGCTCTCGGTCTGTCTCTAAAATACCTGAATTTGCTAAAATTATTGGATTTGATATAACTAAAGATAATGATGTTGAATGGTTAACTCCACCTGATGAAGCAATAAAAGCTATTGAGGAATGTAACCAGAAATGGCAAATGGAACTTAATTACCCTGAGTTTGAGTTGGAACCGGAGTATCATGACGCCATGATTTTTGTCAAACATAAGAATTATTTGATATTTGATGAGAAAAATGGTACTATTCATATGGCTACAAAAGGTAATAATTTTAAGGGGTCCGATAAGGCAAATATTGCACGTAAAGCGTTGAAGGAGATTATGATAAATGTGTTGCGTGATGTTTCAACGTGGTCTGATGAAGATGAAGCTCGTTCTCTTGTAAAAGATAGTATTCGCAAGCACACTCAAGATGTTGTTGCATCTTTGGATTTTTCTAAGGTGGATATTGAAGATTTAACATTAATTCAAAGTGTGAAACCTGCTCGGTCGTATAAGACGAATCAAGATGGTGGTTTGTCTACTTTTGGAAAGCGTGCTGAAGCGTTGGAGAAATTATTGGATGAACCTATTCGTTCTCGAATTAAACTTCGTTTTGTGGTGACTAAGAACCCTTTGCCAGGTATCCAAAGTCCTTCAAAAAGTGGTGTGAAACCTATTGATTATATGTACCCAGTGGATCTTTTAACGGATAAGGCTCAGATTGATTTAGATTGGTATAAAGATATGATAGAAAATTATATTCAGGGTGCATTTGGTTTGCCAAAAATTGGGGAGACCCAACAGACAGGTTTAGATGCTTGGATGTAAATTCTTTGTATTTTTTTATATTTTTTCTTCTAATTTTTTTATGATAATGATTGTAAAGAAGGTGGACAACATATGTATAAGAATTTTTTATAATGAATTAATATAAAAGTATGTTTGTTGATATGTATGATAATCGTTGGACAAGTATCAAACAAAGAAGAAGCAATGGAAATTAAAATGATAGCTAAAATGAGTATTGTTGCTCAACGGGCTCGTTTTCTTGGCAGTCAATTAAAAGACAAATCCTGCTAATACCTTTAATATTTTACAGTTACCATCAGGAAATTTATCAATTTCTTTTTTGGTTTTTTCATTTATTATTTGAGGGTACTAAGAATATTTTTAATATTTGAACAGTCTAAAAGAGATAAAATTAAAAAAATTAATAATGATCTAATATAAATTTTTATTAACATATAAGATATAATATTAATTATCATTATTGTTATTAAGTAAATGGATTAAATATTTTAAATATCTTATTTGTGGTTAAATTTAAAACATAGTAAATTTATCAAATATTAAAAATCTATTTTTAATTATCATTTTTGATATAAAATTTATGTCAAATTTGTTAAAAAATTTTAAACAAATATTCAAATAAAGATTTTAATCAAGGTATAACATGATTAACGCCTTAAAAATAAAGTAAATAATATAATTTTATAACCAAACTCAGATAATTGTAAATAAAGAATAACTATAATATATTAATGAAAAACATATTATAAAATGAATATGTTGAAAAATATTCAGAATAATATTTATATATTATGTAATGTTAAATCTTATTAAGTAAATATGAATAGAATTAGGGGGCAAACAAACGTGCAAATTAAGAAATCAGCGATACTTAAATTAATTTTCATAGTAGCTTTATTTTTGTCAGCAACTTTTTCACAAGCTATGCAGACAACACATCAAAATGAAACTATAATCATAAAAGAACAAATATCAATAGATCAACCAAAAATCTCAACTACTAGTTCAGAAACAACTATTACAATACCTTCCATTGATACCTATCTATCCTATCCTGGAAATCCAAAAATCCCAATAATCAAAAAAACATATACATTCCCAAAAGACACCCATATTAATTACATAACATGCAATCCAAAAGAAAAACAAACAATTGATATAACAAAACCTATACGAAAAACACCAATATTTTATTCAACTTCGGGAAACAAAATTTTAACAAATCAAGCTGAAACATCTTTTAACACAGAGCCATACCCAAAGAACTGGTTTACCACTCAAACTGGTGCAGGAATAACTTCATCCGGGAATCATGTGTTATACGTTACTCTATCTATTCATCCTATCAGATATCATTCTACTAGAAACACTCTAGACTATGCTTCACATTTTGATATAGAAATATCACATACCTCTACAGAACCAATGCAAAAATCATTCAGAGTAGATCAAACCCACGAATTGGTTATTATCACGCCAGAATGTTATGTACAAACATTAACCTCATTTGTAAATCATAAACAACAATACAATTTACATCCATTAGTAAAAACAACCGATGATATTTACAACCAATTTCAAGGAAGAGATGAACAAGAAAAAATAAAGTATTTCATAAAACATGCTATTGAAACATATAATACCAAATATGTACTTCTCATTGGGGATATAACTCAACTTCCGATTCGACAAACAGATGCATACCCTTGGGGTTCATACCATGGTTCAGGAATACTAACTGATTTGTACTATTCCGATATCTATGATGCATCCTATAACTTTGCTTCATGGGATACAAATAATAATGATATATTTGGAGAGGTTAATTTTGATAGTTTCCCCCCAAATCCAGAAAATATTATTGACGACGTTGATTTATACCCTGACGTTCACATCGGTAGAATACCATGTACCAATACAGATGAATTAACAATAGTTTTAACAAAAATAATTACCTATGAACAAATAACTGCTTATCAAAATTGGTTCAAACAAATACTTTTTGCGGGTGGTGACACTTTTCCATTAACAAAGGGATCCCCACTAAATGTATTTGAAGGAGAAATTACAAACGTTAAAGTTGGTCAGCAATTACCGGATTTCAAACAAATTAGACTTTGGACGTCAAAAGGAAATCTTAATGCAATAACGTTTAACAGAGAAATATCCAAAGGAGTGGGATTTGTCAGTTACGCAGGACACGGCTTTGAACATGGATGGGGAACATATAGACCAAATGCCATCCTTGATGGAAACATGATTTTGTACTTTACACCATATCTAAAAAGATTATCAAATGAACATCGACTACCGGTAATATTCTTTGATGCATGTCTCACGGCAAAGCTTGATTTCAATTTATCCGATCTACAGGCATACTATGGATTAAAAGGTCGTTTGATAAGCTTTCTTTTAGGATTTGATAATTCAGAGCAATATTATCCCTCATTTGCTTGGGCGATATTAAAACAAGAGGCGGGAGGTGCTATCGCCACCATTGGAGCAACACGACCTGCTTATACTTATGTAGATGAAGATGGAGTATATGCGGGTGCAGGATTTTTGGATGTTCGTTTTTTCAAAGCATATACAGAAGGAATAACTGTTGGAGAAATGTTATCACAAGCACAAACGGATTACCAACAATTCGTAGGTAAAGACATGTTTACCATTGAAGAATATATTTTACTAGGTGATCCAAGTTTAAGAGTTGGTGGATATCTATAAACCACAAAATTTCTCCTTTTCATTTTTTTATCCTCTAATTATAACAAAATTAATTTTTTAGTAAATGAAAAATAAAAAAAATGAGTGAAAAAAAGAAACAACGAAAGAAATCAAATCTATCTTCCTCCTTAAATCTGAAGGGGAAGAAATGAGTGATCTTCCGTTGATTGATTGTCTTATTAGTAACAGGAAACGAAGTTAAATTTAACCGAATAATGCGCCGAGTCCTTCGGCTGCTTCTTCTTCTGATACTTCCTCTTCCTCTTCTTCCTCTTCTTCTTTCTTCTTTTCTTCTTTCTTTTCTTCAGAGGAAGTTTCGCCTGAAGCTGCTGGAGCAGCTACTGGTGCGGCCGCTGCATTTTTGATTGCTTCCTCGATATCTACTCCATCAAGTGAAGCGGTCAACGCTTTGATTCGTGCATCGTCAACATCGACACCGGCAGCAGTAAGCACCTTTTTGACATTTGCTTCAGTGATTTCTTTACCTGCTGAATGAAGAAGCATTGCACTGTATATATATTCCATTTTCTTTCTAGCCTCCTAAATTATTTTCTAGGTCATTTCTTTTAACTCGTCATCAAGTCCTTCTTCTTTGATTTTAGATGCAACAGCAATCATCGAACGATGAGCTTTTGCAAGAATATGAGATGCAGTATCCTTAGTGAGGATACCTTGTTCAATTGCAAGGGATAGCGCGGTACGATGTGCTTTCGAAATCAATGGAGTAATCGTATGTTTAGTTACCCATCCTGTTTCAACAGCTAACGTAAATGCGCGTCCAGCAGCTTGCATGAACTGTTTATGATATGTATCAAGGTCAATGTCAAGAACATCTGGTTTGAAAACAAATCCATCTTCAAACGCTCCTTGTAATGAAATACCAATTTCTAATGGATGAATTTCAAGTCGTGTAAGCATCTGTGCAACGTCTCGAGGGATTTCTTCTCCCTGTTTAACGATGACTTTATCTTTTTTAATGACAACTTTTCCGCCTTGAATCGCAGCTGGGATACCTACTTTTTGTAAATCTCCAACAATTGGGCCAGGTTTGAATGGTGTATCACCAGCCTCTACTTTAATGTCTTCCGGAGCAGTTTCTCCTCCTTTAGCTGGTGCTTTTGTTCGGGTTTCCTTCATCCTGGCTTGTAATCGGAATGGGTTGATATCCGTCGCAATAATTGCACTTTGTCCAGACATGATTTCTTTTAAGTCATCCAATCCTTCAACATCTTTTTTTGCTTTATCAATTGCACGATGAATTAATGTATTTTTTGAGGAACGGATGGTCATGTTCTCTCTAAGGTTCTGTCTCATTTGCTGCATTTGAGGTGCTGGAATACTTCCGATTTCTGCGATACCGATAACAGGATGTTGTTTCAGAAGAGTTGATAGCTCTTCTACTTCCTTGTATTTCCATTGTGCCACATGCGCCATGTCCTTTTTCACCTTTTTTTAAAGTATTTTTTCTGAAGGTCCCATTGTTGGTTTAACGTAAATAGATCTAATATTCATTCGACCACGTTCTAAGAGAGTCTCTATCCGTTTGATGATTGCTTCAATGTTCTCTGCGATTTCTTCACTATTCATATCTTCATTTCCTGCAGTAGTGTGAAACGTAGTATTGCTTTTTGAACGTACTTTCACCGTATTTCTTAATTTTTCAACTGTGTCAGATATATTCCCTTGTGGTGGAACGGGTCGTGGCATTTTTCCTCGAGGACCAAGAACAGTACCAAGTGTTTTACCAATTGTTGGCATGAGTGGTGCTTCAGCGAGGAAAAAATCATATTCATCCGCGATTTTTTTTGTTTCTTTCTTATTATCTGAAAGATCTTCAAGATCTTCAGGTTTAATGAGCAAATCGACTAAATCTTTTGATTCCAGTGCTAATTGACCACTGGCAAAGAGACCTATCTTTGCTTTTGAACCTCTTCCGTGAGGAAGAAGAATATCTTCATCAATACGATTTTTTGGAATGCTTAAATCAATATTTTTAAGATTAATGACAACATCAATGGTCTGTTTGAAGTTACGATTGTTTTCTTTTGCAGTTTCCTTAACTTTTTCAACTGCATCAACAAATGTTTTATTTACCATAGCTATCAGTCTTGCATCAATTATTTTGAAGTTGTCTCCATACTATATAATGGAAATGTAGTTCTCGGGAATGAGAACCCTATTTATAAAAGTTTGGTCAGTTTGAATGCTTTTTTACGAACCAATCCGTTCTAAAATAAGTTCAAGCAGTTCTTCAGGATCATGAATCTTTCGTAGTTCATCATGAATGACCAATGGTGTTCCTAAAATATTTTGCTTTGTTCCTTTCCTATCTGTGATTAACACTGCTCGTTTTTCTGTAATTTTTGAGATGCTACTAAGGATTTCTGCTTTTTGCTGTAATTTTTTGTCATATCGTTGCACACAGGTTAACAGAATTTTTTCTCTTTCTTTACTAACTGCCTCAAATGGACACCGGCCCATTGGGATAATGGTATAACCACTTTTTCGTAATAATGAAAAAATTTCATCAAGAAATGGTTTTGTTGGTACACTTTTTGATTCAAGAACAAATGATTCACTTGTTGTTTTTGATTGTTTTCGTTTTTTTAAAATTTCAATGTCTTTGACTAAAGGTGTTTGGAATAATTCTTCCATTCTAAATGCAACATCAATTCGAGCGTTCATTCCTTCTTCATACATTCGTATTGTTCTTCTAGATACATGAAGCGATCGAGCAAATGAACCTAGACTAATTTGTTTTTCTCTCCTGACTTTTTTTACTCGCTCCGTATCAATATTAACATAAAAACCGCCTGGGGCTGCATAGACTTGAAGAGGAATTCCCTCAAGGAGATGAAGACGTAATGTTTCTGGACTTATTGCTTTCACTCCAAATCTGTCATACACAACCTCTTCTTCTAATTCTCCATTTCCAGCTCTTAGTCCAATGAGTAACGGTTGACCATTCAGTAATTCAGATAGTTTTTGTAACTCTTGTGCCACGTCTTCTGGCAATGCATTTATATTGGTTAGAATTTTTATGATCAAAAGTGTGTTATCTCGTCGAGCGATTAGATCAAATCCGATTGGTCGCATGGAGTAAGCTTGTGAAACGTAGAATCCTGCGTTGCTTAGCAGGTCTCTAATATACTCCAAGAGTTCAACACGTTTCATAGATAGTACACCATATAAATTGTGATATTATTTAACGGTATCGGGAATACTTAATAATAAAAAATATTTCTTCTATAAAAAAGCTTGTGATAGACATGTGGATTGGCATTGATGATACAGATTCTCATCTTGGTGGTTGTACAACGTACTTAGCCGGTCGTATTCTTTGCTCCTTGGATGAACTTGGAGTACAATTGATAGGATTTCCTCGTTTAGTGAGATTGAACCCTAATATTCCTTGGAAAACTCGAGGAAATGGAGCTGTTTCCTTTCAGATTGGTCTGGGGAAAGGTAAACCAAAAAAGATCGGTTATGTACATGGAAAAACCATTCATTCCTATCCTTCCTCCAAATTAATAGAAGTTGAAGAATCTATTTTAGAGGATATAAAGGATGTATTGATTGATAAGGTTCATGTGCATGCTCGATTAGCAGATGAACAGACAAATCCCGGGATAGTTGTTACATCTAATCAATTTGATGAAATAATATATTGGGATGCTGTTCAAAGAATTATGAAAAAAGAAGAGATGATAACCCATATTAACAATCAAAATGGGTGGTATCATGGTTTCAAGAATGGTCGTGGGGTGATTGGTGCAACAGCGAGTATTGCATGGAAAGGAGTCCATGATAGTACATTTGAATTAATCGCTTATCGGAAAAAGGAAAGATGGGGAACTAAGAGAAATATTGATGAGCAATCGGTAATTCATATGGATGCTCAGTATCCCTCTACTTTTGATAATTTTGACAGAGAAAATGAACATGTGAATATTATGCCTCATTCTCCATGTCCAGTTTTGTTTGGGATTCGTGGTGATGATCCATCGGTGTTACAACAATGTATGAAAGGAATAAAAACGGAATCGTTCGAAGATTGGTTAATTTTTTCATCAAATCAGGGGACTGATGATCATTTGATTCCTGAGTCAATACAAAATGTTCAACCATTTCAATCTGTGATTGTCAAGGGGGAAGTGAAAACAAAACCTGTTACGATCCCTGGAGGTCATGTTATTTTTTCATTAGCTGATAAAACTGGTGCTGTTATGGATTGCGCTGCATATGAACCCACAAAACAATTTCGTGAGATTGTTCGTCAATTGGAACCAGGAGATGTTGTAAAAGTATCTGGAGGAGTGAGGAGTGAGCCTTTCACTGTTAATCTTGAAAAAATTGAGATTCTCCAGTTAAAAGAAGTGTTTTTGAAAGTTGAAAATCCTGTATGTCCGGTATGTGGAAAGCATATGAAATCGATAGGCAAAAATCAAGGATTTCGATGTAAGAAATGTAAAACAAAAGCAGATTGTTGTGTCATAGAAAAAAAACTGAGAGGTATCAAAAAAATGATGTATGAAGTACCTGTTTGTGCACGCAGGCATTTAAGTAAACCAATCAAAAGAATGAAAAAATAAAAAAAATAATTTGATTCATATTGTTCTTTTCATAAATCCAGGTATGATTTAGTAAGGCCTGAATCTCATGAATTCAGCAATATCATAATTATCTATGTTATTTAAGGTATCTGATATTCGTATAGTTCCGGTAGTATGGATATGATATCGCCAATAATTGATTAAACCAAGTATTGATGAATGATCTGTGTCAAGGATTTCAATTGATAAAAAGATATCATATTCTTGTGTTTTTGCAGTGATATGAAAACCGTAGGGGATGATCATTGCATTTTTAAATTCGATTTTTGTGATTGAAAAATCAATTAATTCAGGAGGAATGTTAATAAAACCATCATGTTCTTTGTTTATGACAAGAAGTGGGTTTTTCTGGTACCACGTTTTGAAAATATTTGCCCAAGTAAAGGTATAATTTTTTGTGACTGTTTTCCCCCAAAGCCAACCAAAATTTAACCCTGTTGAAACCGATACATTCCAATTGTGATCGTGATATCCAATTCCAGTGACCTTTTGATTTATATCATTTATTGTGAGATTACCTTGGATAAAAGCTTTTGGTAAGGCTACGGTCCAACCTCCAGCAGCTGTTGTTCCTTTCCAACCTGTAGTTGTTCCATGAAACGTTAGATTAAATGAGTAATTTCCTTGTGTATATTTGAGTTGGTATAACCAAGGTTCTTCTTTTGAATGGTTCTGTGTTCTCAAAACGATGTTATCGTTGATAGTGATGAATGGTTTTTTTGTTGAAAGATGAACAGTTGAAAGAGGGTAAATAGTACTTTCATCAATGATTTTTGTATTATTTTCATAGATTTGACATTGTGTTGTGACAATACCTGTATTTAGAATTGTGTAAACGTGAATGGTGAATTGTAATGTGTATTTTTCATTGAGTGTTGTATCAAAATACCACCATTCTATACCATATCCTTGATCTGAACCATGATATGCATCATCTGATAGGGATATATTTTCAGGTGTGAAATTGGTAACGTATTTGTCAGGTGACGGTGAAACGGTCTGTTGCATCATCTGTAAAAATGATGATTTTCTGTTTTGTTTAAGAAAATGTTGAGGAAAGGAAAAGGAACGTTCTTGTGGTTTTTCAGGTAGTTGATATGAAGAGTTAAGTATGGAAAAAGATGATCCAACGAGTGGCTGAAATAAGAGAAGTAAGAGAATAAATAGGACAGGAATATATTTTTTATTCATTCATGTCACATTAAAAAATAAAATTTAATACTATTTATAGTTTTAGTATATATTAGTATAATTCGATTTCTATATCTTCCTTCATCACTATTTTTTTGTATCTTTTGATTTGATAAAACTAATAAAATATCTTTGGTTTCACACTTTCACAGAAAGGAGAATGAAATAATGATTGATGCGTTTCCTGAGTGGCTTCAAATTTTTTTGTATTCAATGGTTCCAGGTTTAGAAGCTCGATACACTGTCCCTCTTTTTGCAATACGGCAATTGGGATGGTCCTGGGAGGAAGCTTTTATTATTGCGATTGTAGGAAACATGTTTCTAGTTCCTTTTATTTTAAAGTTTTTTAAAAAAGTGGAGTTGTTTTTATGTACCTTTCCTCGTTGGAAAAAAGCAATGGATTGGGGGTTTCCAATAATTCGACGTCGTGCTGATAAGAAGGTGAGAACATATGAAACAATGGCATTGTTATTTTTTGTTGCAATACCATTACCTTTTACTGGTGCAGGACTTGGATCATTAATCGCAGTGTTATTTGATTTAAAATTCTCCTTATCACTTATCATGATCTTTATAGGAGTTTTGATTTCAACCGCGTTTACTACATTAGTTTACCTCACCGGTTCTGTTTTATTTTGGTAAAAAAACTAATAAGTTTTTTTTTATTATTGTTTTTCCTGTGTACTCACGAAATCTATTCCTTCACGAGTGATTTCAATAACATCATCAGAAACATATCGAATCATTTCCATATTTGTTAATTTTTTAATCATATCATTGAGTTTTGATCGATTAACATTTAACATTTGCATTGCTGTTTCTGCATCCATGTCTTGTCTATGCATCAATTTTAAAAGCGTGTATTCTTGCTCGAAAATACGAAGTTCTTTTTGTAATTCACTTGGATCATCAGCAGATACCCCAGAAAGGGTTTCAACATAATTTTGAATGATACGGTCAAGATTAAGACGGTCGACTACTTCGCCTTTTTCATCATACAACGTGCAAAATTTGCTTCCTTCTTCATGATGCCAAGACGCAACTTTATCCCAGGTATAACCAAGTAAATTTTCCTGGGCACCTCCTCCCTTTCCCTCCTTAATTGCTTTCTTTCGTTCTCTTCGCTCCCAGGCATGATGTTGCTCTAATTGTATTTGATCAAGATCGATACCTGTTTTGCCAAGTTGTTTACTCATTTTTTTGCCAAGATGTTCTTTAAGTTCAGTAATGAAATATAATCCTGCTTCTTCATTCAGTTCATCATAGACCATTCTGAAAAGACTTTCAATTGTTTTTCCGATATGTTCGGCAGGAATAGACTCAACCATTGTTTTTTTGATACAGATATCATCTTCGTCACTTTGAGCATCCTGTTGTTTGATAATAACTCCTTTCAAAAAAGGATATCTTTCCTTTAAAATGTTTAAAGATGATCTAATCACATCATCTGCAAATCGTGAGGACGTTCTTCTGCCTGCAACTGCATATAAAGATTTCAATGCATTTTTTAATAAATCAGCATTTGATAAATTAATAGTTGACCCATCTGATGAAGCATATGGTACCATTTAACATTCACCCGTATTAGAGTTCTTGGTATGTGATGCTGTCGGATTATTTTGTTTTGATGAAAGGGTAGGTGATTTTTGTATTGTAAAGGTTACTGTTGTCCCCAGGCCTTTTCCATCACTTTCAATCTTGATATGGCCTCCATGTTTTTCAACAATTCGTTTTATTATGGATGTACCAAGACCACTACTTTTAAAATCATGTCGAGCAGGATCAGCTTTATAAAACTCATCAAAAACATGGTCTAATTGATCTTTGCTCATCCCGATACCATGATCCTTAATAGAAATCGTAACTGTTGTCTCCGTTGAAGATCCATCAATAATAATTTTACCTCCATCAGGCGAATATTTTATTGAATTAGTAATGATATTGTCAAATAATTCTTCCATACGTAATTTATCAGCTGTAACAGGTAACTTACTTTTCAGATTGTTTTCAATCTGAATAGCAGTATCTTGTATAAGATGTTCATTTCGTATGATACACTCATTACATATTTCACGTAAATCTAATTCTTCGAAGTTTAATTTAATATTACCTGAGTTTAGTCTGGCTAGTTCGATTGTTTTTATTATTAAATTCTTCATATGATTTGTATTTCGATTAATGACTTGTAACATTTGTATTTTTTTTGGATCCTCTTCATATTTAATGAGAATAGGAAGAAGATTAACCAGGGGACCAAGAGGGTTTTTTAAATCATGTCCAAGTTGATTAATAAATTCATTCTTTTGTTTGAGTAATTCTTCAATTTTTTGTGTTCTATCCTTAACTTTTCGTTCCAAATTTTGAATAAGTGAAAGAAGGAGTAACTGAGATATTTTCAATTCTCTCTCTGTTGCTTTACTTTTTGTAATATCATCAACAATTAAAATGATGTGTTCCTCGTGGGTATTATTATCTATAAAAGTGCTTCCAACAATTGAAACTGGAAAAATAGAATTATCCTTTCGTTGAAAATATGTTTCCATTTTTAATTGTCCTTTTTGTTGTAACCGTTGTATCTCTGTTTCAATTTCTTCTTTAAATTTTTTCGGCCAATACACAGGATATTCAGATTTTTGTTTTAATTCTGTTTTTTCATATCCCGTCATTCCGGAAAATGCAGGGTTAATCGTACAATGATTAAGATGTTTATCTAAAACAATGATTCCTAATGCTGCGTTTTCAATAATCGTTTGTTGTGTTTGAAGAATATCTCCCTCTATCTCGTTTAAATTTGAATTTTTTTGGTTATCACACTTAATTTGCTGAAGTACACCAATAAAATAATCGTCAGAAAAAAGCGGTATTGATATTATGGTACATGGACCTACTGGTTCTGAGTTGATTTGAATCTCATGAGTCCTTTTTGTATGTATCGCTTTCTCCATCGGACAGAAAGGGCAAGGATCGGATTTATTAAAAATTAATGAGTAACATGGTTTTTCGGTTTTTTCGGTTTTATCATTTATATTAAATTTTTGTTTTAATGAAGCATTAATCCATATTATCTTATATGTTCCATCTTGCAAAAAAATTGGATCAGTTAATTGTTTAAAAAAGTGTTCAATCGTGTTGATACGGTGATCTACTCCCTCTTTTTCTGAAGAAAGTATTCGTTCATTAGAGTATTCAGTGAGCATGTTTTTTTTATTATATTGATGAAGATATCCTTGCTCTTCTTCATATCTTAGCTGAGATACTATAGATGGAACATCATCCAAACCACACCACCACACCGGTTATAATATCTTTTTATAGCTGAAAAGAAGGAAATTGATTATCACTTTTAAGGAGTCTTGTTGTGCATCATCATTTCCCTCCAAATAGCAGGGAAACAAAATAGGTTGCCATTATAAAAAGATGTTGAAAAAAAGAAATAAGTTTTGCATAGTATTCATGAATAATGTTTTTTATTAATTAAACTAATAAGAACAATTATTTTTTTATAGTAATTGAAGCGTAAATATTTTTAAGGGTGTACTATTACCCTATCGATACTTTATGATGCGGGCGTGGTGTAGCCTGGTATCACTTAAGCTTGCCAAGCTTATAACTCGGG
>CAZOPW010000045.1:0-19564 GCA_964581795.1 uncultured Thermoplasmatales archaeon
TTAAGTTATGTTTTTTAAACACTTTGTTTACAATATTAATGGTTGCTACTGCAGTAAGTGACGCTTTGCTTGATGGTTTCCATACAATGACATCACCGATGACAGCAGCGATAAATGAATTCCATGCCCACACAGCGCAAGGAAAATTGAACGAGGTGATAACACCGATTGGACCTAGTGGTTTGTATTGTTCATACATCCGGTGGTGTTTTCGTTCACTAGCCATTGTTTTGCCATAAATCTGCCGGGATAACCCAGTGGCAAAATAGCCAATATCAATCATTTCTTGAACTTCGCCTTGACCTTCTGAAATTGTTTTTCCAGTTTCAAGAGAAACCAACAGTCCAAGTGATTCTTTATTATTAGCGAGTTCATCAGATATTTCTTTGATAATTTCTCCACGTCTTGGACCGGGGATTTCTCGCCATTGTTTAAATATAGATTCAGCTGCTTTTATAACTTGCTTATAATCTTCTTTTGTTGCGAGTGTTACTGAACCAATTTTTTGTCCATTTATTGGAGAAAAACTATCTAATTTTTGTCTATTTTCCGTTTTACTCCAAGATCCTGCAAAAATACCTGAATTCACTGTTTTTATTTCGCAATGTTTTTGAACCTGCTTAAGCGCGTTTTCAAAATTCATAAACCCTCAGGGCCAACATGCAATAATAGGTAGTATAAAGTATTTGTTGCCCCTTACAACTTGTGTTTTGAAACAAATAGTACATATAATAAGAATACATTATTGCTGTTTTTGATTTTTATCCTCCACTGATAAGATGTATCACTTTAACCTCTGAATCATCTGGGATAATTGTTGTTTTGTACGCATCCTTTTTGACAAGTTCTCCATTGATTTTTACAATGATGAGTGGGAATGTATAATGCATTCGTTTTAGAAGATCAGAAACGGTTTCCTGTTTTACGTAGTCAATAGTCTTTCCATTAACTATGATGCTCATCTATTATCACCAAGTAAGAGTTCTAACACAAGATTTGCTTGCCAGTTTGCCATCAAACACACTTTTGGAGCAAATAAGACATCCTCTTCACTTGATTTTGCTTGTTCATCATAACAAACATGTAAATTACCAAGATGCTTAGTTGTTATTCGATCGCTCTGTCCATATCCTGCAACTCCTGATGCAGCAATAATTGGAGTTTCTGGGAGTTTCTCAGTAATTTCTTCTATAAAAAATTTTTTAGTTTTCGCATCATCTAATGCTTCAATGACAATATCCGCCGTGATAAACGGCTTATACATTTCCCCTGGTTTTAGTTTCAATTGAATGGTATCAATGATGACCCGTTGGTTTATTCTAAGGATATTTTCCTTTAATGCATCGACTTTTTTCATCCCTATTTGATCTAAGAAATAATATTGACGGTTGAGATTACTTGTTTCAACAATATCAAAATCTACAATAATAAGCCTTCCAATTCCAGATCTGGCAAGAGATACTGCTGCATTTGATCCAAGACCTCCTGCTCCAGCAATCCCAATAGTTTTCTTTGAAAGCGTTTGTTTTATTTTTTTTTGTTGTTGTAGATTCATGCTTGATTACCATTCAAGCCAATATTGCTCTTTATTTGTTGGAGGTTGCTCATCTTCTGCATAGTTGCCACCCCACGAATTCAATCCCTTTTTTTGATCTTCATCGATTTTTTTCTGAAGCATAGAAAGCATTTTTTTATCTGTAAATCCGAGTTGTTTCATTTTTTGTGGAGTGGGAATTCCATTAGGTGTCCAACCTCGGCGATAGTATACGGCATCCATGAGTTTTTGATACCGATTCTGTCGATATTCATAGAGTTTTTGTATTTTTTCTTCAGTTCTCATATTTTTTACTTCTTTTTTTGTTAATCCAATTTGTTCAAGGAATTGTGTGTCATATCTATCTTTTCTAGATTCATATTCTTTTTTGGTGACAGGACCCATTGATCGGTATGGTATCCAATCGTCTTTTCTTGTTCCTCGCCCCATCCATACATTCATAGCTCGTTGCCAATTATAGGCTCGTTCACTCTGCAAAATAAGCCCTTCTTTATCTACATTTCCTCCAGTCATTCCATTTTGATAATCAACATAGTTTTGCACGTGTTCAGGAACTTTCGCAGGTTCATCGGTTTCAGCATTATTTGCTGGTTCCACATCGTTCCAGGGAAGTTTACATAATCCATTTAATCCAAACCACGTCCGCCACATTGGGAAATAATGTAGTGCTTCAGCTTTATCCTGAAACGTTGGGATTTGATTGTTTACCATGTCCATGAAAATTAGCCAAGCTTCATCATGCTGAGGTCCTTTCAAGGTCAATCCATATCCTCCTTGTTGAGCAAGCGATTCCTTTGTGACATATTCAGAGTATTCAAGTCCTTTACTTTCCATGCCACAGTCTTCAATAAGTTGTTTGTCACCCCAACCTTTCTTGATTAACCAATCCTTTGTTCTTCTAATTCCTTTTGATGCGACTTGAATGAATTCATCCTTGTCTCCAGCAGCCATTCGATGTATAAAAGTTAACGCTGCCTTAGCATTACCGAATTGCAAGTCTAAACCACCGCATCGTTCTTTGTTTAAAATCCCATATTCAAACATTTCCATATAAAATGAAATACCTGTTGATGTAGAAATGGTATCCAGTCCATAGGTATCACAATAAAAATTGAATTCAAGTACAAATTCAGGATCAAAAATGCCCATGTTTGCACAGCCACCAACTGTTTCATATTCGGGTCCATCAACAACTACTTGATCTCCTTTGTATGGACCAGTTTTCAAAGGAAATCCATCTGCAGTTTTCGCACAGGCCATAGTGCACCCTTGCCAGCATCCATCAGGATTTCCTTGAGTTAGAAAATTCTTTAAAAAGACATCTGAAGCAATATTCTTCGTATCTTTATGACTGCCAAATCGATAATTTTGCACAGGTAACAAGTCGTATTCATCCATGATTTCAGTAAGATGAGCGGTTCCAACTTTTCGCATTCTGCATTGACTATCATCTAACAATACCATTTCCCGAGTAAGTTTCAATCCTGCGTTTCTCATAAGACCTGGATCTGCTGGATTATTCGGATCTTCTTTATCCATATCAATAGCGTGAGTTGGACAAATGGACATGCAGGTTTCACAACCTTCACACTGTGGAAGGTTTTCACCATAACCCATCATAACCTCTCGTTCTGGTCCGCGATTAGCAAAATTGAGTGCTGATTCCCAAATATCCTCTTCACAAGCACGCACGCAAAGACCACAAAGAACACAAGCGTTTTCCTGTTTATCTTGTAATGGAGAAATGTACCGTGGAGTTTTAATTCCGTGAAAAGCAGCCATATCCTTTATAATTTTCACATTTGGCCAACGAGCAAGCATCATTTCTAAAATGTTCTTCCGATGTTTTTTTACCAATTCCGATTTTGTTTCAACCGTTATTGGTTTCCGAATAGGATAATTACACGACGTCACTAATCGCTTTTTTCTTCCATCATCAATTTCAACAAGACAAAGTCTACAAGCACCATATGGTTCAACAAGTTCACTGTGACACAATGTTGGAATGAAAATGTCAATACTGTTAGCAGCAGATAAAATAGTGGTATCTTTATCAACTCTTATTTCCTTTCCATCGATGGTAACGGTTATTTTGTTTTCACTAGTCATACTTAGTTCACCTCCACCGCATCAAAATTACAAACAGTTTTACATGTGCCACATTTAATACACTCTGATTGATTGATGGCATGAACCTCTTTTGCTTTTCCACTAATACAGTGTGTAGGGCAATTCTGGGCACATAATGTACAACCAGTACATTTCTCAGGATTAATTATGTAAGTGACTAATGGTTTACATTGACCTGCAGGACAGGTTTTATCTCTGATATGAGATTCATATTCACTACGGAAGTATGTAATAGTGCTTAAAACTGGATTTGCAGCTGTTTGACCAAGTCCACATAAACTAGCTACTTTCATAGTTTCACCGTATTCTTCTAAAAGAGTAATATCTTCTTCAGTTCCATTCCCTTCACTTATCTTACCAAGGATTTCACTCATTGCTGTAAGACCTTCTCTACATGGAGTACATTTCCCACAGGATTCTTCTTTTAAAAAATCAATAAAATATTTTGCAAGCTGAACCATACACGTATCTTCATCCATGACCACCATACCACCAGATCCCATCATGGATCCAGCATCACTTAAACTATCGAAATCAACAGGTAAATCAAGTTTCGACTCAGGTAGGACACCACCAGAGGGACCCCCTGTTTGTACACCTTTGAATTTCTTATTTCTTGGGATGCCTCCCCCGATATCATAAATGATTTCCCGAAGGCTTATGCCCATTGGAACTTCAACTAGCCCTGTGTTTCGTACATCTCCAACCAGTGAAAATACTTTTGTTCCAGTGCTTCCACCCCAAGGAGTATCAGTGACATCACCAGTACCTATATTTCTAAACCAGTCACTTCCCTTATCTAAAATAAGTGGAATGTTCGCCCATGTTTCTACATTATTAAGCACTGTTGGCATGTGTTTGTAGCCTTGTTCTGTACTATGTACATATTTCGCTCGTGGTTCTCCAGGTTTTCCTTCTAAAGAAGCCATAAGGGCAGTACTTTCACCACAGACAAATGCACCAGCACCACGATGAATAGTAATGTCAAAATCAAAATCAGTTTCGAAGATGTTTTTTCCAAGAAGATTATGTTCTCTTGCTTGTTCTATTGCCTTCTCCAAACGTTTCAAGGCAAGAGGATATTCCTTTCGAATGTAGACAAATCCTTCATGTGCACCAACTGTGTAAGCACCAATGATCATGCCCTCAATAACTGAATGTGGATCAGCCTCAATGATACTTCGATCGGCAAAACAACCCGGGTCCCCTTCATCAGCATTACAAATGACATATGGAGTATTACCTGTTTTTTTAACTGCCTCTTGGCATGATTTCCATTTCACACCTGTTGGAAATCCGCCGCCTCCTCGACCGCGGATGCCCGATTTCGTAACTGTTTGAATAACTTCATCAGCAGTTTTCTTTGAAAGGACATTGTATGCGTTTTGATACCCGCCCATGCGAATATAATCATTAATTTGTTCAGGATCGATTTGTCCACGATGTCTCATTGCTAATAATTGTTGTTTTCCAAAAAATGGAATATCTTTCATGTGTTCGATTGGTGTTTTCTTGATTGGATGCTTATAAAACAATCGTTCTACTGGTTTGCCATTGATAAGATGTTGTTCAATGATATCAACAATGTCTTTTTCTTTTAATTTCTGATAGAAAATACCATCAGGTTGAACTACCATGATTGGTCCTTGTTCGCAAAACCCATTACAACCCGTTGGTACGATAAGAATCTCTTTTTCAAGATTACGTTTTTTCAATTCTTTTTTTAACGTTTCGATAAGGGAAAATGAATGATTTGCAACACATGCAGTGCCTGTACAAACATGTAATGATGCTTTGTAGGAATCAAATCTTTTTTGAGATTGTTGTTTAATGCTTACAAGTTGTTTAAGATTCATCAGTTCTCCCCCTTTGAAAATCCATGTTTTTTCAAAATATCTGGGACTTCAGCTGGTTTTACACCACCAATGACTTTTTCATTAATGGTAATTACTGGTGCTAAACCACAACATCCAAGACATCGTACTTTTTCAAGGCTGAATTTTTTATCATCCGTGGTTTGGCCCACGTTTATCCCTAGTTCTCTTTCAAATGATTCTAATACTTCATTTGCTCCTCGCACTACACAAGCAGTTCCCATGCAAACCTGAATTTGAGTTTCTCCTTTTGATTCCAGACTAAATGATTTATAAAAACTAGCGATATGAAATAATTGTCCCGGTGGAACATTTGTTTTTTCCGCTACTCGATCCAATGCTTTCATAGGAATGTGTTGAAATGTTTCTTGAATATCTTGAAACATTTCAATAACAAAAGTTGAATCAGCATTCCATTTATTGATGATATTATCAACTTTTGCTAAATCTACATCTTTTTTATCAACTATATTAGCTAATTGTTGACCACTTGAAACATGCCAAATTGGTTTAGTAAAAGGAGCAATCACAACAATTGCTTTAATGTTTTTATCTCGCAAAACACTACCAAGTCCTCCTCTTCCAGCTTGTTTAACCCGAGGGACTTTCCTTCGAACATCATAAAATGAAAAATTAAGCATTCCCCAGTAGGAATTTTCTGCTCCTTTTCCAGCTGAGACAACAGATACTTGTTGTCTTGCTTTGTCAGTATCCTCCTTTGCATACATATACGTGAGTTGTTCAGCGAGAAGATGACTATTATGTTCCTCTAAAGGTGCGGTTTCAACACTAACCTTTCCAGTAACTCCATCGATAACTACAACAACATCTTCTTTTGCTTTACCTTGAATCTCAAGAGCATCAAAACCAGAGAATTTAAGATAGGGTCCAAAAAATCCTCCTACGTTACTATCGCAGATAATATCTGTTGCTGGTGAAACAGTTAAACAAATTGATTTTCCACTACCTGCATATTGAGTCGCTCCGCATAAGGGACCGGTAGTAATGATTAGTTCGTTTTCATCACTATCCCAACGAGTACTTGGTTTAATTTCATCCCACAATAGTTTTAATCCAAATCCCCGACCGCCAATAAACAATTCTTTCATTTCTTTCGTAACTTTTTTTTCTTTGATTTTCCCTGAACTAAGATTGATGTGTAAACTCCGATTTGCATATCCACGATCAATTTTTTGTTTTTTATAATCATATGATGTGAGTTGTTTGTGAGCCCCCATAAGTTTTGGAAAATCCCATTGATGAACAGTGTGAGTTTTTGTTTCTTCAATTGTGATTGATTTTTTGTTCATAATTTTTAAAACCCCCAAATTTTGTATTTACATAGTAAATATGAACCAGTTGGCTATAACAAAAATCCAGCAAAACGCACTAATGCCTAGTGTAGCTGGATAATACCAGGCATCTTTCAAGTTCAATTTCACGTTAGTAATGCTTAATGTAAATGGTACCGTGATTGCACCAATAAAAGCAACAGGAAGTCCTCTTGCTAGATATTGTGGCATCATTGCGATAAGATTCTGAATGTAAAATTGACCATATGTTAAAGGTGTAAGAATTTGAGTGATAATATATCCTCCAACATATACTGTGTATGCTGATACTATTCCGAGTCCAATTTTATTAGTCCACGAGTTTAAATTTTCAAAATCAAAGGTTGTAGTACTGTAAAATATCACTTCAAAGATCATTCCTTCGGCCATAATTGCTAACGCTGAGCAGAGATGACATCCTCCAAATGGATTTATCATTCTCAAACTTCCAGCGATTAAACCCATGCCTGCTTGCATCCCATAGTGAGGGTATATTCGTCGGCTTAATACTAAAAAGGTCAAAGCGAAAAATCCGGTCATAATCATTCCACTTGGAAGACCTGCGTCACTAAAGAGAGGACCAATGATACATTCAGAAAACCCCCAAAGCGATCCAAACACTAGCATTCCTGCTAAAAATTTTAGATTATTCATCGTTATTATTTCACCTCTATTTGTACAATGTCTCGAACCCAAAATGCATGGGCAAGATGAGGAAAATACGATCGTTTTTCCATCGTTAAAATCCCTTGTTGAATGTCATCCCAATTTACGGTTTGTTGATATCCATCTGATGCTTTAATAATATATGAAGAACAACTGGGGCAATCTATATCCGTCGATAATAGTATCTCGGATAATAATATGCCTGTTTTCTCTCCATCATCTGTTTCAATTGTAGTATTTGAAAACATTTCAAATAATGTTTGTATTTCAAATGAGTGATTGTTAATAATTATAATTTCAAGATTTTCTGATTGTGATGATTGGTTCGCATGAACATATAATGTTGAGATGGAACCAATGATAAGAATTATCATTGCTAAAAATGGGATAATGTTTTGTTTTCTTCTTAGAATCATCGGGTTGCGGATGGTTTGGTCCATATATAAAAATTATGATAATTGGTTAATATTTTTCGATTGAGTATAAATTTCTATTAAAAATAGTCATCTACTTTCTAAGAAATTATTTTTTCTAATTTTAATTCTTATTTTTTCTTCTCTCAATTGTTTTTTCTACTGATTGTCTAATAAGTGATTTCACATTATTTATTTTTTGATTTGAAAGTTTTTCATATGTGGTGATAAATTGGTGTTGTAATTGTTTTTTTTCTTTTGTAAATGTTGGAGTAGTTGTTAATATAGAAGCGGAAAGAAACGCGATATCTTCGTTGACATCTCCAGGTTTACTATCTTCGAAATCTAAACCATACATTTTCTTGTTTTGACTGATGATGAAATTTCGTAGATTTGCATCTCCATGTAGTAAAGGTGTTGACTGTTGTTGGAAGTATTTATGAAATTGATAAAACCAAGACGCAAGATTAGTAATGGTGTCTAATTTATCTTGTATTAGTCGTTTTGGGTCATTGATTAGATCACAGACATTTTCATTAGGAATATAATTTAAAAGTAAGAAGTGGAAATCATTATTCATTTGTAGTAATTCTGGTTTAAGAAATGGAGTATTCCTTTCTCTTAATACTTTGTATTCTTGTAGAAAAGCTTCTTGAAATCCTGGGTTGTACTTTTTTAAAACAAAATGTTTTTCTTTCTTTTTGATTAAAGCCACGGTATGTTTTTTACTAGGAAAGATTTCAATTATTGTAACATTTTGTAGGAATTCTACCTTTGAAAATAATGATAAAAGAGAGTTCATGACCTTAAAAATAAAAAAAGTGGAATAAAGAGTTATTCCAAATAATCAATAGTAATTGTTGTAATCATTTTAGCCCAGAGACTTGATGAAGTAATTGGTGTATCTTCACCCACAAACGCAATTCTCAGTGGCCCTATTTCATTGTTTGGATCTATCTCTGAATAATATGCTCCATTCTCTTTATATGCAACTATCATCTCTGCAGATTCATTCTCGCTAATATTCCCCTTTTCATCATAAATGTCAACGTCTCCTATTGATTCATTCATTGAATAAGTAGTGGTCCAACCATCACTGGCAGTAATATTTAATTGATACATCTGAGTGGAAGTGTTTACATCTTCAAGTAATGATGATATGGTAACACCCGTGTAATTTTGTTTGTCTCCAAGAACAACAGTATCAGGTAATAATTTAGTTTTAATATATCGTCCTGATCCACTGTATGATTCTTTTGCTTCAAGATCTGAAAGAGTATATGTATAATTAACTCCTGTATTTACAATTGTCAGGAGTATTTCATTTTCAGCATCATCACTTGTATCATCTGATTCATCGTCTAAATCATCAGTATTTTCATTGTTAGTACCATCGTTAATTTCATCATCAGGACTGAATAGATTTGTGTACGCGAATGCACCTATAGCGATAATTATTACAATTGCTAATGCAGCTGTTATTAACATATTCTGATTTTGAACCATATCGAAGCGAATCTAAGAAATCTTTAAAAAACATTTCTGTTTATGAAAGAATAGAACAAAACTACTTGTTTGTAGTATTAATTCAATGGTTTGAACTATATGAATAATCCAGTTATCATTGGTTTTTATGGGTTTTCTAACACTGGAAAAACAACACTTATTACAAGTCTTATAAAAAAATTAATAAGAAAGGAGTACAAGGTTGCTAGTATAAAACAAACCACACATTCCTATTCGATTGATTCGCCGGATAAAGATACTTGGAAACATGCTGAAGCAGGTGCAAGACTTGTCTGTTTTAAAACCAGCATTGAAACTTCATTTATAATTAAGGAACAATTACCAATCGAAAAGATTAAACAAATTATTTCATGTATTGATTGCTTTGATGTTATTCTAGTCGAAGGAGCAAAAGATAAAAATATTAAAAAAATACGACTAGATGAAAAAACACCTATTCGAGAAAACACGGTGTTCACATTTAAGGGAGATATCAATAAAATATTTTCCTTTATAGAAAGATTAGTTAATACGGGAGAAAAATAATAATGGTAAAACAAGTCGAGTTAAAGATAAATGGGAAAAAGATACCGTTAAGTGAATTTCCTGAAGAATTTATTAAAAACACTTTGTTTGGCATGTTTTCCACATTGAAAGGTGTTGATGAAAAAATAGAAAGAATTGATTTAACGATTACAACAGATGAGCAATAAGAAATTATATTTTCTACCACCAGCGTCCTCGGTTTTGATATACTTTGATGAATCGTTCTATGCTTCGATCATATGTTTTTTCAATATCATCGGGGAAGAAGCACGCTGGTAACTGTCCCATTTCTCGATGGTAATGTAAGCAATCGCAACATTTTCCTTTCCGATTACAGGAATACGTGCAGTTACAATATTGATCTTTATTTTGTTCTTTTGTACATTCCATGATTATCCCGTTTTGTTCTCTTTCTTTTTAGTCATATATAAAAATTCGTCTTCTTTAATGATGGGAATTCCTTGTTTTTTTGCTTCTTCATATTTTGATCCAGGATTTTTTCCAACCACAACGTAATTCACTTGTTTACTTACTGATGAAGTAACCATTCCTCCTTGTTCTTTGACTAAATCTCCTGCTTTTGATCGAGAAAGTCCGTCTAAAGAACCAGTGAACACGAATTTTTTTCCTTGTAGTGTTCGACGAGTTGATGGTTGCTTTGATTTAGTATTAACTCCATATTTTTTTAATCGGTTAATAAGGATCATGTTTTCTTCCGTAGCAAAAAACGTAGCAATTGCTTCAGCTGATTTTTCTCCTAGGCCATCGATTTCTTTTAACTCTTCCTCAGTTGCTTTTGCTAGTTCATCAATTGAAGAAAACGTATTTGCTAAGAGTTGTGCTGCATATTTTCCAACATGACGAATGCCCAGACCATAAATCAATCGGGAGAGATCCTGTTTTTTACTGTTTTCAATGGAATCAAGAACATTTTGCGCTGATTTCTCTTTAAATCCTTCTAATTGTAAAATATCTTCTTTTTTTAACTTGTACAAGTCTGCAACATTTTCAATCATGTTTTGTTCAAGGAGTTTATCGATTGTTGATTCTCCAAGATGATCTATATCCATTGCATCCCGTGATGCATAATATTGCATACGCCATTTCAATCGAGCTGGACACATTGTGTTTGGACAACGAATCGCTACTTCTCCTTCTTTATGTTTTACTGGTGTATCACAAATCGGACATGTTTTTGGAATCGTTTTTTTCTGTTCATCACCCGTTCGTTTTTCAGTGATACTTTTTACTACTTGCGGAATCACATCTCCACTTCGTTCCACAAGTACGGTATCATGTATTCGAATGTCTTTTCGTTTTAACTCATCAAAATTGTGCAGGGTTGCTCGAGAAACAGTAACACCTCCAACTTCAACTGGTTCCAATATTGCAACAGGTGTAAGTACTCCGGTTCGTCCAACTTGCACATCTATATCTTTCAATGTTGTGGTTGCTTGTTGAGCAGCGAATTTGTAACTAATCGCCCATCGAGGATTCTTTGAAGTTGCGCCTAACGTTTTCTGTTTTTCGATTGAGTTTACTTTAAGCACTGCTCCATCAATATCATAATCAAGATTGTCTCGTTTTCTTTCAAGGTGTTTACAATACTGAATTGCTTGGTAAATATCAGAAACCTTTTTTGCTAACGGATTTGTTTTAAATCCTGCTTGTTTTAACGCGTCTAATACTTCCTCTTGTGTTCGTAATGGTGTCTTAATATATGAAATAATATAAATGAATACATCAAGGGGTCGTTCAGCAACAATCTTTGGATCGAGTTGACGAATTGATCCCGCAGCAGCATTTCGAGGATTAGCAAATGGTTGTTTCCCTTGTTTAACGAGTTCTTTATTATATTGTTTAAACCCGGATTTTGTCATGAATACTTCACCACGGACTTCAACTGTGGATAATAAGGAGCCTTGAAGGCGAAGGGGAATACTATGAATTGTTTTCAAATTCTGAGTGATATCATCTCCTTTTCGTCCATCACCACGGGTTGCACCACGTTGCAATACTCCATTTTCATAGTACAACGCAATCCCTGCACCATCGATTTTTGGTTCCACCACATATTCAACGGTTCCAACGTTTTTTCTCACCCGTTCATCAAAATCAATGAGTTCCTGTTCATTATACGTATTTGCTAAGGAAAGCATTGGGACTTTATGTTCAACTGTTTTAAATTCATCTAATGGTTCACCACCAACTCGTTGAGTGGGAGAATCAGGAGTTACAAGATCAGGATATTTTTCTTCCAATTGTTCTAATTCTTTCAATAATTGATCGAATTCATAATCGGAAATCTCTGGATTATTTTCAACATAATACTTGTAATTATGATGACTTATTTCTTTTCGCAAAGACTCAATTTTTTCTTTTGCTTCCTTTTTTCCCATAAGTGTTCTTTCCTTATTTTTTGAATATTTTTTTTAGTTGAGAAGCTGGTCGAGTGTTTAGTACATGGTTTTTTTGTAACCATCCTCTTCGTGCAGTTGCAATGCCATATTGCATATTTGACAGATGAGAAACAGTATGAGAATCACTGCCGATTATAAATGAGACCCCTTTTTCTTTCGCATGTTTTACGTTAATATCATTAAGATCAAGCCGGTCAGGAAATGCATTGATTTCTAAACATGAATTTGTTTCCATTGCTTTATCAAACAGTTTTTCCATGTCTAAATCAAAGCCTTCTCGATGCCCAATCATTCGACATGTAGGATGTGCTAGAAAGGTAACAAATGGATTTTCTAATGCAGATAATAGTCTGTTTGTTGCTTCTTTTTTATTCATCTTAAAATGAGAATGAATACCGATGCCAACATAATCGAATAATGCTAACGTTTCATCAGGGTAATCAAGCCGTCCATCAGGCAGAATATCACATTCTGTTCCACAAAACACTGCTATCTTACTTTTTTCATTGATTTCTTTGATGTAATTACATTTCTTTTCAACATCTTCAATTGTGACTCCATTGGCTACTTTCAATGATTGAGAGTGATCAGTGATACCAACATACTCATAACCCATTCGCTCCGCAGCAATTACGATTTCTTCAATTGAATTTATTCCATCACTCCATGTGGAATGCACATGTAAATCACCTTTAATATCCTGAAGGTTGATCAGTGTTGGAAGCTTATTTTGTTGAGCTGCTTCGATTTCACCGCGGTTTTCCCGTAACTCGGGGGGAATGAATGGTAACCCTATTGTTTTATACACATCTTTTTCAGTTTCTCCAGCAAGATATTCATCAGTTTCTTTTGAAAAAACACCGTATTCATTTAGTTTTAACTCTTTTTTTAATGCTAATCCACGAAGTAATACATTATGTTCTTTTGATCCAGTGAAATATTGAAGGGCAGATCCAAAACTTTTCTGTTCCACAACGCGTAAGTCAACTTGAACGCCATCTTGAAGACGAACACTTGTTTTTGTTTTCCCTTTTAACAATATTTCATCAACAAGAGTGTATTCAACAAAGGCATCCATGATTTCATCTGGATGAGAAGAAGAAACTAAAATGTCAATATCTCCAATTGTTTCCTTCCGTCGCCGTAAACTCCCTGCGATACTGATCTTTTCTACATTTTTTTTGTTCTTTAGGTATTCAACATACTGATTTCCTTGTTCTAATGCATGGTGAAGAAGTGTTCTTCCACTGATTTGAGATTGCAACGCGATACCTCGTAAAATCTTATTTTCTGTAATTACTCCAAATCCATCCAACTCTCGGATTTTATGTTGTCGTGCCGCTTTTTCTAATTCATCAATAGTTGTAATTCCAAGTTTTTTGTATAACATGCCTACTTTTTTCGGTCCAACATCTTGAATTTTCAGTAAATCTAACAACGAAAGAGGAATTTCCTCAGTTAGCTTTTCAAAATATGGTGAAGAACCAGTGGTAACAAATGTACTTATTTTTTTTGCTATTGCTTTACCAATACCCGGTAGTTCTTCTAACCGATTTTCTTTAACAAGATCTTCAATTGATTCTTCTGATTCCCGTAACGTTTCAGCAGCCATTCGATATGCTCTTGTTTTAAAGAATTGTTCACCTTTAATATCCATTAAATCAGCTATGTTATTCAGTAATCGAACGACTTCATCAGTATCCATAAAATAGTGTGCTCCTTATTATTCAATTTGTTTTTGAATATTAACCTTGATATGAACCGGGTCACCATCTTCAATGTTAAGGCTGTTTCGCAAGTTTTTTGGTGAAATAAACTCCAAAATATTTGAATAATGTCCTCTAGAGGGTAGGACGAGTACAGCATCTTCCTCATTTACAGATGCTTGAAAACATTTCACTGCACCAAACGTTCGATTATCTGTTTTAAACTCCTCAATTTCCATTCCTGGAAATTTTTTGATTAATCGTAACTTATTTTTTTCAATTTGAGGGATTTTCACATTTAACGTTCCTGGATATGGTTTGAAGCCACAGTGTTCATTAAACTGATTAATATAGCCTTCTTGCCCAAGATAATACGTTCCCTCTCCCATACCCGACACAACATGTCCATCAAACCTGATTCGTTGAGGCAGTTCAAAAATATGCTTATATTGCAAGTATTCTTCCTTGAGTATATCAGCACCTATATCAGTTATCTGAATCAATTGTTTCTTAATTCCCATCTCTCGAGTGATAAAATCGAGTTTATCCAATTCTAACACATAACGAGATGCGGTTTGCTGACTGGTTTCTAGTTGATCAGCTAGTTCAAGAGAAGAAATTTCAACACGATTATTTATCGCTCCAAGTAATGCAAGTTCCTTTAACATTTGAAGAAGATAGGCTTTCATTTCCTTTTCAGCCTCCCCATACACTAATAGGTAGGAATAAAATGATAATGATTAAACTTTTTGTTTTATTTACCTAAAATATACATTCGGAAAAAACAATTTCATCTAAAAATGTTAGGTATCTCTTCTCCGGTCAAATAATGTTTTATCTTGGTAACTGATCTTAAAAATTCGATGATGAGGAATCATCGCATCAATTGTTCTAATAAACGTTTTATCAATAGATAACACTTCTGATCCAGAAATTACTTTTGTGTTTTTAGGAGCTCCTCGATGAATATAAAATATTTCTGTATCTTTAAATGCAAATTTTTTTCTCCATTTCAATTCATTAAGAATATCTCGAATTTTATTCATAATAACATACAACCTATTTTTTTCATCCGAAATAATTTACATTTTTGAGTGCCATTTTTACGTGAGCCTGTGCATTTTGTTCAACAATCTGTTCATGACCTGGATATAACCGATCAATAGATAGTGTTGATAATGTTTGAATCGATTGTTTTAATTCACTGCTATTACCCCCAGGAAGATCGGTACGTCCAAAAGATCCATTTGCAAAAATAGTATCACCTGAAAACAATGTTTTTGTATGAGTATTATACAAACAAATACAGCCTGGAGTGTGACCGGGTGTTGATATGATTTCATATTCTTTATCGCCGATGAGTACTGATTCACCTCCAGATACTTTCTGGTCAACAGGCATCTTAGGCATTGTGCCGCCAAGCATTCGGGCAAACATGCTTTCTCCACGTTCAATTTTAGTAGCAGCCTCTTGATGAGCTATAATGGTAGGTTTATTATCTGATACATCATAGAGTTGTTTCACTCCTCCTGTATGATCAAAGTGTTCATGAGTAAGAATGATTTGAGATAATGAGCTTATATCAATATATTTTTCAATTTGATTTAACACATTTTGCTTATGCATACCTGTTCCAGTATCGATAACCGTAGGTTTTTTTCCAGGGATAACAAAGATGTTTGAATCATATCTGGTCCCAATAATTGAATAAATTTCCATGGTAAAATAATATATTTAGTCTCATTACTAAAACATTTTCAAATAAATTCAAGAAATTTTTGTTTTTTTTATCCATTATGTTGGAGGGAGGTAAAAGGGGATACAATTGACAAAAAAGAGAAATATGTGCTCCCCTTTTATTTATACATCCGAATCTACATACCATATTTAAATTTTACTTAATTTATAATATGAGGAAAACCGATAAAAATTAATAATAATCAATTGCAACAAATGTTATTGAAAAGATTTATAAAGTTATAAGTATATTATTATTTTAACGGGGTTTTTAAATAAAGGAGGCAGGATGAAAGGGAGATTTTTCTCCCTTTTTTTCCAAACTACTTATTTTTATATTAAAAAATCGTATTTTGCACAATAAAATAAGAAGACGTTTTTAATATGGTGTTTTTATTTAATATATGGAGAGCGGAACGTGTATATAAATAATGATTTTAATTTTTAATATGCCTCCTTTAATTAAAAAACGTTTCAAACTCCGTTCTCCCCTCTTTTGCATTTAACCTTTCAATTATAATTTTATGAGATATAAATACTTTTAAAATGATGATGACTAGAATTTAAATAATAAATTGATGGGCCCGCCCGAATTTGAATCGGGGTTCATGGCTCCCAAAGCCACGAGGATGGGCCAAGCTACCCCACGGGCCCAACATAGTTTGTTGGCTTTCAGGTATCAAACAATCCTATATAAAAACTTTTATCAAAGCCTGCTTAATATCAGCTGTTCATGGACTTTAATTACAAAAATCCAATCCATCTTATTGCATTGATTCTTGTTTTCATTAGCCTATTCATGTTTGTCGTAATACCAATTTTTACCTATTTTGGAATGTTTGGAGATATGACAAGTGCGACAGATCAATTAGCCCAATTCCCAGATAGTTTTAAAATTTTGTTTGAAATCTTTACCCTTCTCCTCCAGTTAACATTGGTCATTATTTTATTTGTCCTTGTTCCTTTTGTTTGGTATAAATTAGTAAATAGATACTCCGTTTCACAAATGATTGATGCAATCAGATTGAAAAAAACCAATCTTGATATGTCAATAATCTATGGAATTATAACCGCGGCAATAATGATTGCTGTTGTGATGGGAGTAGGTGTATTACTTTCATTACTTGGATTTGATTTGGAAAATGCGAGTAACATTAAAGATATTGAACAACTTTTTTCTATTCCTGCAACCTTAATTTTAATTGTCTTCCAACCAATCACTGAAGAAATTTTTTACAGAGGATTCTTACTAGAAAAAATTGAGAAAATGAGTTCAGCACCAGTAGCAATAATAATAACAGGTGTTCTATTTGGATTAGCTCATCTCACCACAGCTAATCTCTATCCTGCTTTACTTACTGGAATTGCAGGAGTGATACTTGCCGTGTTAGTGATAAAAACAAAGAATTTAACTGCAGCAATCATAGCTCATATTCTGTTTAACGTGATTAGTTTTTCAATATATACACTTGGCCAATCATTTGTTTGAAAAGAATTCAACACAATCTCTATATAGAATAATAATATCCCACCATTCATAATTTCAAAAATATGAGATATCAAAGGTGACTGAGAATTATGAGTAAGGAACAAACATTTGTCATGGTCAAACCTGATGCAGTTCAACGTGGTCTTATCGGAAAAATTATTACTCGGTTCGAACAGAGAGGAATAAAACTTATCGCATTGAAACTTGTATCTGTAAGCAAAGAATTAGCTGAGAAACATTATGGAATACATAAAGGAAAACCTTTTTTTGAACCTACTGTGAAATATATCACATCATCTCCAGTGGTTGCGATGGTTTTAGAAGGAGAAAACGTTATCGAAATGGTTCGATCTATGATGGGTAAAACAAATCCTGCTGAAGCAGCACCAGGTACAATTAGAGGAGACTTTGGGCAATTCATTGGTAGAAATATCGTTCATGGGTCTGATGGCCCGGATACCGCTGAATTTGAAATCAATTTATGGTTTTCAAATGAAGAACTTGCTGAATATGAACGGATCGATGAAACATGGTTAAGTGAATAAAATCGAACATCTCATTTTTCTTTTTATTTATTACACTTCGTCCAATTCTTTTTCATGTGCAGCCGGTGGATTTATAACAAGTAAATGAATACCAAAGTAGCATATGGTTTTTGACCGTCGAACACTTGTTATACCGGATGGGACGATAATAGAAGAAGATTGCATTCAAAGTACTGGTGATGTGATCATCGGTGATCGATGTCTTGTTCAATTTGGCATCAAAACAGATGGAAGAATCTTCATTGGTGAACACGTTATCATTGATGGAGATTTGTCAGCAACAGGTGATATTAGAGTAGATATTTTTTCAAGGATTCGTGGGAAGGTTGAAAGTAAACAAAACGTCTATTTAGGGGAAAAAGTAACAGTTGATGGAAATCTATCCGTGACTGGAGATTTAGATGTTGGAGACAGTGTGGATGTGAAGGAAGGTTTTGAAGCGAAAGGATGGATTAATATCCGCAGTCCAATTCCTATGGTTATTTATATTTTTATATATTTAATGCAATTGTTAAAAATGGGTCGAAGTGAAGAAATCGAACGTATTCTAAGTGAATTGGAGGAACATGAAGGCGAACCGATCCCAATTTCAGAAGTATTCTTATTTGTTCCTAGTAATTCCATGGTTGGTAAAAATTCAAAAATAGATGGAAACCTTAGAGTTGGTAAACAAGCTTTGATTCATGGATCATATGAAGTGAAGGGAAACGCAGTATTTGGTGATGATACGGTATTTCATGGAAATGTTACCGCAGGTGGAAATGCGTTCTTTGGGAAACAGAACAAAGTACATGGATCTATCCAAGCAGGAGATGCTATTCGGCTTGATGAAAACACAGAAGTTACAGGTGATGTTGATGGTGTCAAAATTCATTTAGCAAAAACAGCGGCTATTCGTGGTACCTGTTATGCTTCCCATGGAATGACTTTTATTACTCCTTATGATTATGAAGCTGATGAAAAGATTCGACGGTTTGAAGAAGACTTAGAACTCTTTGAACCGGTTAAAGAATCTGAGGAGACGTCCTCATGAGTATGATGATTGGTATTGTTGGAAAACCAAATGTGGGAAAATCAACGTTTTTTAATGCTGCAACTGATGCACACGCTGAAATTGCTAATTATCCATTCACAACTATTGATGCAAATCATGGTGTGATGTATGTTCGCAAGCCATGTCCCCATACTGATTTCAATTTGACTTGTACGCCTCATAATTCAAAGTGTATTGAAGGGACTCGTTATGTTCCTATTGAAGCACTTGATGTTGCAGGACTTGTTCCTGATGCATTTAAAGGACGTGGATTGGGAAATAAGTTCCTTGATGAACTCAGACAAGCACATGCATTGATTCATATTGTCGATGGATCGGGAAGTACTGATTCAGAAGGAAACCCATGTAAACCGGGTAATTACAACCCTCTTAATGATGTTGATTTTTTAGAAAAGGAAATTAATTATTGGCTTGAGGGAATTATTAAAAAAAGCTGGGATAACATTGCGCGGAGAGCCCAGCTTGAGGGTAAAAAAATTGAACGGTTACTTGCTGAGCAACTTACTGGTCTAGGTGTCAAGGAAAGTCACATTCAATCAGCAATAAGAAAATTGCAGTTGAACATTGATAAACCATCGAGTTGGACTGATGA
>CAZOPW010000045.1:19664-21425 GCA_964581795.1 uncultured Thermoplasmatales archaeon
ATTATGGGATCACTCTTCATTGCTTAACTCGTATGAGTTTTCTAGGAGGAAGAATATAGTGCAAGGAAAAAAATTTAATCCGAATCAGACGTCGCTCTCTCAAATGTTTAATCAAAATATTTCACTTGAAGAAATACCGTTTAAAACGATGAAGGTTACGATTTATGCCTTGCGTTGGATTTTTTTACTTATCTTTTTATTTATCATCGTTGGAATTGTCCTCTTATTTGTAACTGGGGGCCAATCGTATTTACAAGCAATTGTAGGGTATAGTATCACTGGTTTTTTCACCTTTTTCATGGGATATTTCGGTTGGATTCTTGCCCAGGGAATTATTGAAATGATTACTGGAAAGGAACCAAAAGAGGAACGAACATTTTCTTACTTTTTCAGTAAAAAAAATAAATATCGCTTCTAAAAAAAGAAAATTAAAAAAAAGAAAAAAATCCTTTTTTTAAGGATTATCTTTTATTTTTTTTAAGGTAAAATAACTTTATCTATGACGTGAATGACACCGTTACTACATTCCATGTCAGATGCAGATAGGATAACTTTTGCATCATCAATGTAAATACTTTGATTAATGATTTGTACAGTTATGTTTGACCCTTGAACCGTGGTAGCAGTCATATTATCGCTTAATTCATATGAATACACTATGTCTGGAACAACATGGTAGGTAAGAATATCAGTTAGATTCGCAGTGTCATTGTTAATGAGATTATTTAGATACTCTGTGTCTAAATCACTAAAAGCTACATCAGTAGGAGCAAATACAGTATATTCTGCTGATTCATCTGATAGTGTGTCAACTAAATCAGCTGCGACAACGGCATCGACGAGCGTGTTTAAATCGTTAAATGAAATCGCTTTTTCAACAATATTATCCTTAGGAACAAGGACAGTATCAATGACGTGAATAACTCCATTGCTACATTCTATATCAGCAGTGGTTACCTCTGCATCATTAACATATACGGTTCCATCATCAATAGTAATGTCAACATATTTACCTTGCAACGTTTCTACACTCATTCCATCAGAAAGATCACTAGACATAACGGTTCCAGAGAGAACATGATAAGTCAATATTTTAGTTAAATTATCCGTGTCGTTCTGAACTAGATTCGTTAGGTAATCACTCTCCAACTCCGAAAATGCTGCATCTGTAGGAGCAAATACGGTGAATTCTTTTGATTCGTTAGCCAGTGCACTATCTAAGCCTGCTGTAATGAGTGCCTCAACAAGAGTGTCAAAGTCATCATTTGCAGACGCAGTTTGAACGATATTTTTAGGTTCTTCTTCTTTTTCTTCTTCTACGCATCCGGAATATGCAAGAACAGTGAGTAGTAACGCAAAAAACAGGATGCCTGATATGAGTTTATATCTTGTATTTTTCATGTGTGCCTCTCCTCACTTCTTTTATAAATCTGTTGGCTAAATACGCTTCATACTATATAAATGATATAGTCTATATACGTATAAATATTCTATATATTATTTTATTAAAAAATTAAAAATGGGGTAAAAATAATAAAAATCCTTCATAATAAAAAAATAAATATTTATTGTACTATTACACAAAAAATTAAAAGACTTACCGTGTTGTGAGTATAAAAGAAATCATTGGATATTTGGAGAATCTTATGATAATTTTTGATAACCATTTACATTTACGCCGAGACGGAAAATACATTGAAGCGGTTAAAGAATTCAAACGAGCTGGAGGCACCCATTTTATCCTTTGTCAATACCCAAACG
>CAZOPW010000046.1:0-3113 GCA_964581795.1 uncultured Thermoplasmatales archaeon
TTGCACGCTTGTCAAAAGAATTGAACAGTAAATTTATTCTTGATACTTCAGGTGAACCACTTCAAAAAGCTTTGGATGAAGGTGTGTTTTTAATAAAACCTAATCTCAATGAATTTTCAGATCTCATTGATGAGACTGTTGAGAACGAAGAACAAATCATTGATAGAGCTAAAGATATTATTAATCAAGGAAAATGTGAGGTTATTGTAAATTCTACTGGTGCAGCGGGGACGATTGTTGTTACTAAAGATGAAGCCACTCATATTTATGCTCCATTAGTACCGATTAATAGTAGGATTGGAGCAGGGGATTGTATGGTAGCAGGAATTACTTTAAAATTGGCTTCTTCTGTAGCTTTAATGTATGCTATTAGATATGGTGTTGCTTCTGGTACTGCCGCGGTGATTACTCCTGGAACCGAACTATGTAGAAAAGATGATGTTGAACGGCTTTATAAGAAATTAAAAGAATTTTGAAATTTGTAGTTGATATTATGCCTGAGTTACCTGATGTGGAAACATATAAAAGATATATTGATTCAACTTCTTTACATAAGAAAATAGAGAAAGTAAGTGATATTAATGAAAAAATTTTAGAAGATATTTCCAAGAAACAGTTAAAAAAAATCTTAGTTCATACTAAATTGATTGAGACTGATAGGCATGGTAAATATCTTTTTTTACAATTATCAGATGAACAGTGGCTTGTCATTCATTTTGGAATGACAGGTTATGTGAAATATTTCAAGGATGTAAATGATAAACCATCACATACAAGATTATTGTTAACTTTTGCAAATGAGTATCATTTAGCATTTCATAATCAAAGGTTACTTGGTAAAATAAGTATTACAAAACATAAAGAGGAATATATAAAAAGAAAAAATCTTGGCGTTGATGCATTAAACATTTCACTTTCCGTATTTCAGGATTTACTTAGTGATAAGAGAGGAATGATAAAATCAGCTTTGATGAATCAATCAATGATAGCGGGTATTGGAAATATTTATGCTGATGAAATTCTGTTTCAATCTGGAATTCATCCAAAAACAAAAATTAGTCATTTAACAGGCAATGATTTGGAAAAGATTTATCAAAACATGCATGAAATCTTAGATGTAGCAATTGATACAAAAGTGAATACAAATAAATTTCCAGATACGTATATTATACCTAATAGGGAGAAAGAAGGAGAGTGTCCCAAAGGACATGAAAAACTAAAAACGGTTAAGGTGAATGGACGAACAACGTATTTTTGTCCAGTTCATCAAAAGAAAAAGTAAAAAGGTTAAGTGGAAATTATGCTTTATTTAGGGACATCAGGTTGGTATTATGATGATTGGAAAGATGTTTTTTATCCTTCGGACATTACGAAAAGTGATTGGTTGAACTATTACTCAAGTGTTTTTAATACGGTTGAGGTTAATGCCTCATTTTACCGTTTACCTTTTAAAAATATGGTAAAAGGATGGAAAAATAAGACGCCAGATGATTTTATTTTTACTTTTAAAGGAAGCAGATTAATCACACATAATAAAAAATTAAAAAATGTAAATGACTATTTAAATAAATTCTTTGAGAGAATAAAACTTTCTGAAAAAGTTGGAGTGGTTTTATGGCAGCTACCACCAAGTCTTAAAAAGGATATTGATCGTTTAGAACAGTTTTTTGATAATTTGAATAAAAGTTTTAGACACTGTATAGAATTTCGCCATAAAAGTTGGTTTGATGAAGATGTTTATGATGTGTTGAAAAAACATAATATTGCTTATTGTATTATTAGTGCACCAGATTTACCTTCAACAATTCAAGTAACTACAAATTTTGCATATATCCGATTTCATGGAGTAAATGAGTGGTATAAATATAATTATTCTAAAAATGAGTTGAATGGCTGGGCCACAAAAATTAAACAGATGAATGTTGATGATGTTTATATTTATTTTAATAATGATTATAACGGAAATGCCCCTAAAAATGGGAAATTATTAATTGATTTATTAAAATAATATTATCGTTATTTATTATAAATATTTTTGAGTCATTTTAGACCTGTTTTTAAGTTATCATTAAAGGTAAAGTGATATGTAATAAATAATGTGATGAAAAACAATATCAGACTCTTTAAATCAGCAATAGATAACCCATTCACTCGTTTCTTTCTTTCCAAATTTGGGTATTGTAAAACGTGTGATGAAAATAGACTTGAAGTAGCTTTAGATTTATATATTGGTTCACGAAAAAATGCATGCAAGAAATGTAAGTTAGCAGAAAAATTTTTATCCCAATTAATCACATCTAGTGAAAAATTTTTTGGTGTTAAACAAGAAGACCTTAAAAATAGGTTCAAAGACCTATATTGGAAGAAAGGATTAGCTAATGTTATCTCAGGAATAGCTACGTTTGGTGTAGAAAAACCATTTGTTCCTGGAGCACCGTTTTTGATCGTTTGGGATATAACAAAAAAATGTAACTTAGCCTGCAAACATTGTTATGCAAATGCAGGAGAAGAAGATCAAGAGCAAATATCCACCTCTCAAGCAAAAAACATAATTGATCGATTAAGTAAAAATTCAGTGCCAATTATTTCTTTTTCAGGAGGTGAACCACTTGTTCGTGACGATATATTTGAATTAACTAAATACGCAGCTGAAAAAGGAATTTATGTAGGACTTGCAACAAATGGTACACTTATCACAAAACAAAAAGCTCAGCAGATGAAAAATGCAAGTATTAACTTTGTTCAGATTAGTTTAGATGGTGCAACAGCAGAAACCCATAATTCATTTCGAGGAGTAAATGGAATGTTTGAAAAAACAGTTCAGGGAATTAAAAATTGTGTAGACCAAGAATTCTTTGTTAATGTAGCGACAGTAGCTACAAAACACAATATATCTGAAATTCCTGATATCATTTCACTCTGTGATGATCTTAGCGTAAAATGGTTTATGATGTATAATTTTGTGCCCGTAGGGCGAGGTGAATCGATAATTACAACAGATTTAACACCTGATCAACGAGAAAAACTATTAACGAATCTCTACAAAGGTTTACGAGATGACAATGTAAATGTTGACTTACTATCCACTGCTCCCCAATTCGCGCGAGTTGCAT
>CAZOPW010000046.1:3213-20193 GCA_964581795.1 uncultured Thermoplasmatales archaeon
CATAAAAAGATTGCAAGAACAATAACTGAATAGAATTTGATATATTATGAAAAATAAAGAAATTGCAAAAATATTTTATGAAATTGCAGATCTTTATGAAATGCAGGATGTCCAATTCAAACCAAGAGCTTATCGAAAAGCAGCACAAAATATAGAAAGTTTAGGGGAAGATATAGAAGAAGTATATGAACAAGATGAATTAGGGAATATACCTGGTGTTGGAGAAAGTATTGCTGAAGAAATCGAGGAATATTTAGAAACAAACAAAGTTGAACGGCTTGAAAAACTCAAAAAAGATATGCCTATTGATTTACGAAGCCTATCAAGTGTTGAGACATTAGGCCCTAAAAAAATAAAGGAACTTTATAATGAATTAGGTATCAAGAATCTTGATGAATTAGAGAAAGCTGCAAAAGAAGGAAAAATTAGTCATCTTGAAGGATTTGGAAAGAAGACAGAAGAAAATATTTTGGAAAACATTGCATTTGCTCGTGAAAAAGGTGATCGATTTTTACTTGGATATGTTCTACCAGAAGCTAAAGAAATCGTTGAGAAGTTAGAAAAGAAAGTTGATAAAATTGAACTTGCAGGTTCACTTCGAAGAATGAAGGAAACAATTGGTGATGTAGATATTTTAGTTGTAACCAATAAGTCTTCAGAAATAATGGATTATTTTACAAATATGGATCGTGTTGAGAAAGTTATTGCTAAAGGCGATACAAAATCAACTATACGATTATATGGTGGCATCCAAGTGGATTTAAGAATCGTAGAAGAAGAAAGTTTTGGTTCTGCATTACAATATTTCACTGGAAGCAAGGACCATAACGTAAAACTTCGTAAAATCGCTCAAAAAAAAGATTTAAAATTAAATGAATATGGATTGTTTAAAAAAGATGATCGTATCGCTGGAAAAAAGGAAAAAAGTGTTTATTCTAAATTAGAACTTGACTGGATTCCACCAGAACTGCGTGAAAATCGAGGTGAACTAGATTTAGCAAAAAAAGGAAACATCCCTGATTTAATCAAGTATGATGATGTAAAAGGGGATTTACAAATGCATTCAAAGTGGAGTGATGGCAGTAATACTATTGATGAGATGGTTGAAGAATCAAGAAATCTTGGTCATTCATATATTGCTCTTACTGATCATGTTGGATCACTCAAAGTTGCAGGTGGAATGGATAAAAAAGAATGGGAAAAACAAGGTACGGAAATCGATAAATTACAAGAAAAGTATGATGATATTCATATTTTTCATGGTTTAGAAGCAAACGTTAAAAAAAATGGTGAAATTGATATTAAGAATTCGTTTTTGAAAGAAGCAGATGTTGTGTTAGCTAGTATCCATTCTTCTTTTCGGATGAACAAAAAGGAGATGACAAAGAGAGTCGTCAAAGCAATAGAAAACCAGTATGTCAATATTTTATCACATCCAACAGGTCGTAAAATCCAAAAAAAAGAAGCTATAAGTTTAGATTTGGACAAGGTATTTAACGCCGCTAAAGAAAATAATGTTGCAATTGAAATTAATGCCTATCCAGAACGACTTGATTTAAATGATGTCAACGTAAAACGAGCAATTGAACAAAACGTCAAACTTTCTATTGGTACTGATTCGCATAGAAAAGACCACTTACGATATTATGAACTTGGTATTGCAGTTGCTCGCAGAGGTTGGGCACAAAAAAACGATGTAATTAATACCTATTCAGTACGTAAATTAAAAAAATTTTTAAACAAATAAATTTAAATGTAAATATAGGAACAATTAAATAAGATAATAGGAGGTAAAAAGTGAGATGAATATAGAAGAAATAGTTGATAATAAGTATCCAACAATAGATGAAGATGAACCAATATCTAAAGTGATTTCAAAAATGAAAAAAAAAGATGGAATAATTCTTTTAAAAGATGGAAAATACAATGGAGTCCTAAATAAAAGAGATATTTCGCGGGCAAAAATCAATCCAAAAACAAAAGCAAAAACATTTTCACAAAACGTTGCAAAAATCAATCCCAAGGAAACGATTGAAAATACTGCAGGTCTCATGTTAGAAAGCGATTCTTATATTTTACCGGTATTCAGAAAAGATAAATTAATCGGTGCGATCACTGCAAAAGATCTTCTTCATAAAGCAGCAGAAGGTGAATTTGGACTAGAGCCAATTGAGAAATACATTACAAAACCAGTTATTAAAATATCAAATGAGGAACCCGTTTCAAAAGCAATACGCATATTTAATGAGGAAGATATTTCCAGGTTACCCGTCCATGATAATGAACGTATCAACGGTATTGTAACCATAGATCATACGCTTTCATCATTTGTTCGTCCTGCACATCGTCAAGGGGGTTCAGGTCAATATGATGACACCTCAAAGTATGGAGCATACATGGCAGATAAAAAAGAAAATCTGGATCTACCAGTGAAAGGATTGATGTCAGAGACCATTTCAATGATGAAACCAGATGAAAACGTGAGAAATATCGTCAAAACAATGTTTGAAAAGGATTATCGAGGGGTGCTCATTGGAAGAGATGAAACGGTGAATGGTTTAGAAGGAATCGTGACAAAAAGAGATTTATTAGAACCGCTTGCAACATCTATTATTAAAGAGCCTATGGTAATTCAATTTTCTGGTAAACTTGATAAAATAACAGATTTTGATAAGCAATGGACTAAAGAGGTCATTCGCTCCAAATTTGAAAAATATTTAGACTATCTAGATAATGCTTTCATATACGTTCGATTAAAAAGACACACAGAACAAAGTAGAGGAAAACATATCATTTTTTGTAATATGAGGTTGTCTTCTCCAAGAGGAATGTTTGTTGCTCGTGACGAAGGATGGGGTTATATTGATGCAATAAACAAAACGACTGAAGCAATTGAAAAACAATTAGAAAAAAAGAAAAGGTGGTGATGATTTGGCAGAATATTGGGTTAGCCATATCGAAAAAGATGGAGAACATATCACAAAAGTAATTGCTTTTTTAAATACTATTGAAGGGTTAAAACATCCAAATATATTCAGCAAAAAAGAAGTTATTGATAGTATACAGGATAATAATGATACATGGTATACGTGCATGTTAAAAAATAAAGACAGTGGAAAACGAATTTGGGAAAAAGGATCAAAAATCCATATCATTAACAAAGATGGAAAAAAGTTTATTAGAACTAATCCAGATGATATTGGAAAAGACAACCTTGATAACTTACCACCAGTTAAACAAATTAAAAAGGATTCATTTCTTGAGGAATAAACCTAAATTTAAAAGAAATGAAAAAAGTGTTGGTTTACTAATCTAGAATAAGAGTATTACTAATTTGTTTTCACTAATTTCAATCAATTAATATCATTTTAATGTAATAAAAGAAAACTTAAAACCAATTATATAATTTATTAACCATATTATTTATCAAACTGTTTTTTAGGTATGATTCAACTATTATTTAGTTAATTTTTAATAAGTTTCTTATTTAAATAAAGAACATAAGAGGTGAGATATATGAATGAAAAAATAATGATAACTATAATCTTTCTTATAGGCGCAGCTCTAATTCCAGTTACATACGGAGAACAACCAATAACTGAAGATCAATTTACCCAATTTGAAACTGTTAATCAAAATTTAACTGCTGAAATTGAAGCCCCCAATACAGGTTATTTAAATGAAAAGTTGGAATTTGATGCAAACGCTGAAGGTGGAAAGAAACCGTATAATTATGAATGGGATTTTGGAGACGGAACTGAAGCTATTTTCCTAGAAACACCTACTCATTCATATTCAAATATTGGAAATTACACAATTACGCTTACTGTAATAGATTCCGCACTTTACGAGGAACAAGAATATACAACTACTGCTACAATTGAAATAGTGGATGAAAATAAAAAACCAGAGGTTACTATTCTAAAACCAGAAAACGCACTATACATCAACAATAATGAATTATTCGGTATGAATTCTCCTGTAATAATCGGTAATATTACTGTTGAAGCGGATGCTTCAGATGATGAATCTGGATTAAAAAATGTTACCTTTTCAATTAATGGCGTATTCCAAGAAGAAGTGATCCTTCCACCATATAAATGGACTTGGGATACATTGGCATTCGGTCGGTACACTTTGTCAGTAGCGGCATATGATAATGCAGGAAACAAACAAACTAAGGATCTATCCATAATTAAAATACTGTAGTAAAAATTTTAAAATACTTAAAAATTCATTGCTCCCTTAGGATTTAAGGGAGCTACATTTTTTTAATTAACTTATTTTTTAAAATTGAATATGAGTAATTTTTTACATTTCACAAATTCCCGATGGGCAACCTCCAGAATAATTTAAACTAACATTCACATACTCCTCATCTTCAATATTTTTTGCTGAAGTTAACACCTGATTTTTTTTGGTACCATATCTATAAACCGTAATACCTTTACACTTTAATTGAAAAGCTTTGAAATAAATCTTTTTAATATCATCAATAGAACTATTTGAAGGAAGATTCACTGTCTTTGAAACAGCATTATCGGTGTACTGTTGAAACGCTGCTTGCATTTTTACATGATCTTCTGGTTTGATATCAAAAGCTGTAAGAAAAATTCTTTTTAGTGATTCTGGAATCTCTTGGATATCTTGAATTGATCCTTTTTGAGCTATCTTTTTGATTAGATCCGAGGAATAAAGATTTCTATTATACAATTCTTTTTCAAATAAATCGTTTACTTCAAATAATTTTGTCCCGTGCATAATATTTCTAATAAATGCAACTCCAAAAAGTGGTTCAATACCACTGCAACATCCTGCAATAACACTAATGGAACCAGTTGGTGCAATAGTAGTTACTGTTGCATTTCTTAGATGGTCATATGTATCAGCCCATATACTTTGTTTAAAGTTTGGAAAAGAACCCTTTATTTTTCCTAGATCTTCAGACATTTTACGTGATTCATCAGTAATAAATTTCATTACCTGCTTTGCTTTATCTCGTGCTTGTTCAGAGTTATAACGAAGTGAAAGTTTAATTAATAATTCTGAAAATCCCATCACACCTAACCCAATTTTTCTATTTGATTTTGTTTCTTGTTCAATTTCGGGTATAGGAAATTCATTAACATCTATGATGTTATCTAAAAAATGAGTTGCTATCCTAACTGTTTCACGTAGTTTATCCCAATTTACATCGGAATGGTCTGAAAGAACCATTTTTGAAAGATTGATAGAACCTAAATTGCAGCTTTCATAGGGGAGTAACGGTGTTTCACCACAAGGGTTAGTTGTTTCAATGTCTCCGATTTTTGGAGTAGGATTATGTCTATTTATTTCATCAAGAAACACTAAACCTGGATCTCCAGTTTTCCATGCTTGAAAACATATTAAGTCAAACAAGTTTTTTGCAGATACAGTTTGTTCTACCTCACCAGTTCTAGGGTTAATCAAATTAAAATCTTTATTGTCTTTAACTGCTTTCATATACTCATCTGTCACTGAAACTGATAAATTAAAATTTTCATATGCTCCCTCTTTTTCTTTTGCATTTATAAATTCTTGAATGTCGGGATGATTTATGTTGAGAGTACCCATGTTTGCTCCACGTCTTCTTCCTCCTTGTTTGATTACATCAGTTGTTTTATCGAATACTTTCATAAAGGAAATTGGGCCAGAAGCGATTCCTTTTGTAGTTTTGACAATATCTCCTTTTGGCCGAATTTTTGAAAAAGAAAAACCTGTTCCTCCACCTGATTTATGGATTAATGCCATATTTTTAATTGATTCAAATATTGAATCTAATGAATCCTGTATTGGTAAAACAAAACATGCGGAGAGCTGTTGAGAGGACTCTAATCCTGCGTTCATTAGTGTAGGGGAATTTGGTAGAAATTCTAGATTTTTCATCACAGTAAAAAAATCTTTTTTTGATTTTTCTTCATCGATTTTTGCATATTTTAAATCTGCTTCAGCTACTTTTTTAGCTACTCGATAAAACATTTCAGAAGGAGTTTCGATAATTTCTCCTTTTTCGTTTTTTGCTAAGTATCTATCACGTAGGACTTTTATTGAATTAATATTTAATTTCAAATCATCTTTTACATCAAAAAAATGTTTCATTTGTCTTTGTTCTGTATGTTTTTGTCTGTATAGAATAAAAGCTTTTGCAGCATCTGCTAAATTATGTTTTATAAGAATTTTTTCAACATTATCTTGAATATGTTCAACTGAGGGAATTTGTTGATCATGTAAAGAAGATTCTAATTCTTTTATTACCTCATCACTAAATGAGTCAGCCAACTCAGTTTCATTATCGGTTGCTATTAATGCCTTTCGTATTGCATTTGTGATTTTATTAGGTTTAAAATCAACTATTTTATTGTTTCTTTTCTTTACTTTTTTAATAGTCATATTAATTAATCAATTTAGCTGAATGATTCCTTTTATAATTAAGGATTACTAAGATTCAAATAAATAATACGTTAATTCTTATATTGAAAGTGTGCTGGTATATTGAATTTATATTTAATAAATCATTTAATTAAAATCAAGAAATGTTTTAATGAATAAATAGTGTTGAAAAAAGAATACATTAATATCATCAAATTCTCCTATTAAATTATGGAGATCATTATGAACATAAAGATCTTAGGCACTCGTGGAGAAATTGAACCAACTAAGCCATATCATTCCCGTCATTCAGGGGTTTTGATTGATAATAAGATTCTTTTTGATATTGGAGAAGAAAAGTTCTTAGATTATAATCCAAAATATGTTTTTATTACTCATCTCCATCCAGACCATGCATTTTTTGTTAGAGATAATTACGATAAAAAAATTAATTTTTCTATGCCAGTTTACGGTCCTGAATCATTTAATAATATTGTTAAAAGAATAAAAAAGAGGAATATAAAGATTAGTTCATATACTATTCTTTCAATTCCCACCCATCATAGCAAAAAAGTCAAATCAACAGCATATTTAATTACCAAGGATAATCAAAAAATTCTTTACACTGGTGATTTAATATGGATCAATAAAGAATATCATCATTTGTTGAAAAATATTGATTTGATTATTACTGAAGCAAGTTTTATTGGGCAACAAGGAATGATTCAGAGAGATAAGAAAACTGGTCAAATTTATGGTCATGCAGGAATACCAAAATTAATTAATTTATTTAAAAAATTTACAAATAATATATTATTTCTTCATTTTGGAGAATGGTTTTTTGAAAACGTTCCAGAAGCTAGAAAAAAACTACAAAAACTTGGAATGAAAAATGAAGTTAATGTAATAACAAGTTATGATGGATTTGAATTCAAATTAATTGATTTAATATAATTTTTTAACATGAATTACAACTTTTATTAATTCGTAATTAAGTAATTTTTATTTAAAAAAATTCAAATATGGCTAAGTAGGGTTAGGTATGATTCGAACTATTAAAAATTTAGAAAATAGTATACACAAGACAAATGAATGGATAAATGAAATAAAAGATGAATTACGTTGGGATGACGAAAAAACAGCATATACCGCACTTGAAGGGACATTACAACAGATTAGAGATATGTTAACTATTGAGGAAGCAACAGATTTTGGTTCTCAGTTACCATTAGTTCTCAGAGGAACATTTTATAGTAACTGGGACCCGTCCGATACTCCAAAAACAATGAAACGATCGAATTTTGTCAGCAGAATTCATGCTCATCTTGGTAATAATCCTGACATTGAACCAAATGATACAGTTCGAAAAGTACTTCATGTGATTGATAAGAAAATTTCAGAAGGAGAAGTCTCTGATATAAAAGCTCAACTTCCAGATGAAATAAAAAATTATTGGAATGATTAAAGACTAGTTATTTTTTATTTTTTAATTTTGAAATAAATATTTACTACTTGGCAATAGAAAAATTTCTTGTATTAAATAAATGAAAACAAATTATAAATAATAGATAATTTGAAGAAATGAAATATTCTCAATTTAATAAAAAGGAAGTCATTATTAAGATAAGATTAAGATAATTATTAATAGTTTAACGAATTTTTTTAACGTAGAGATGAAAAAACATGAAGAAAAATATCTTGATAATTGTATTATTATTATTTTTGGTATTTATAAGTTTTAGTGGATGTTTAGATGAAAAAAATCAATTTATTGGAACTTGGGAAGCTCAGAACGGAAATACCACACTTGTTTTTAAGGAGAATAATAATGTATCAATTTCTGGTGATGGCCCATTGGATATTATTGAATTAACTGGAAATTTTGAATATTCGGTAGGAGAAAATACCATAACATTTTCCTCTGGTTCATTTGGAGTTACGTTGAATTATCAATTTCCAGAATCAGATGAACTTGTTTTAAGTAATGATCAAGGAAATTCTGTTACATTTATTAAGCAATAGTGTATACTGAATAGAGGTATTCAGGAGTAATTGTAATGATGATATTAGCGTTCATTGATGTTTCTTTGATTGTTCTTTTTTTTGTTATCATTATTGCTGCCATCATTGGTTGGTATCTGTTAAAATTTGCTATTTGGATCCTTCTAATTATCATTTTAACGGTATTTATTCTTGCTGGGCTTGATGCTTTATTTGGTTTCATTTCAAGTATAATTTAATTATTTTTTACTATTAGAGAAAATGAGATTAAATTTGTATTTCATTTATTTTTTAAATATAATTACACTATTCTTAAATAGTGTCGAATTTTATAATCGATTGGAATGATGAAGCAATTTCTCTGTCAAAAATGCGATGCAGTAATTATAGGGCATAACACAGAAGAAGTAATGGAAAAAATTAAGAAGCATAATAACGAAGTTCATGAAATTGATGAAATGAACAAAGAAGATCTTGAAAAAAGAAAACGTATGATAAAAACAGTCTGATTATCAGAATTAATACAACTAAGAATTTATGTAGGTTTTCTATATGAAAGAATGTCCGAGTTGTGGAGCAAGGATACGAGGAAATGCAATTAAATGCCCAGAGTGTAATACTTCATTAGATGTAAATCAAGAATTTATTTGTATGAATTGTGAACGACGATTTTTTGGTAAAAGAAATGTTTGCCCTCATTGCGGGAGCAAAAATATTTATAAAAAATCTGAATATTTATAATCATTTATTATATTATTTATTATACAGTTAATTTTAAAACGATTTTAAGTCAATGTTATAAACACGATTGTTTTAATTTTTCTATAGGAAGAATATTTATGAAAAAAAATCTAAAATTAATACTATTAAGCATTTTTTTGGTAGCAGTTCTTTTATATCCAACGGTGATGGGAAATTTTACAGAATCAAATGAAAGAATGGATAGTATTGAACAAAATCAGAATGAACGTGAAAAAACAGTATCTATCATGTTATCAGATTCAGAAAATAAAGAAAATAAAGTGAAAGAAATCAGTTTAGAAGAAGCACATACAATTAAAACAGAATTACTAACAATTGAAAATGAATATAAATCCGAGGAAAAAATTAGGAAACAAATGGATGTATTGCATCGAAATGGTTTACTCCCAAAATCTATAGATCTTGATGTTTACCTAAATGCATTAGATAAACTGCAAACCATTTTTGGCATTCAACAGAATCAACCAACGCAGATACTAAATACAGGATATATTTTTTCAGGACCTTCTATTGAATCAACGTTTAGTTTAGGTGGACAAACTTATCGTTTACAATCATTTGTGGGTGACTTATTGGAATACTATTTTGATATCCAATTATTAGATTATCAGGATAATGACACTTTGAATGGCACTCATTTTATTTCATCTGTTTACAGTGGACCTGTTTTTGTTGGTATAAGCCCTGCTTCAGCATTTATCACAACGCTTGGAGCAGTTATTTCAGGGCCTTCTTTTATTTATGCTCCATTTCTTAGTATACGAGTTTTATTCTCCGGAGTTCATCTAACAGCAAAGATTTTTGAATGTCAAAATCCAGTGACGGTTTTTGATTGGCATTTAAATCTAGCAGTACTAGGTGTTCTAATTTATCAATCTAATTAGTAGAATACAGATATTTTGATTCAAATCCTAATATTATTTCAAAATAAATCATAAAATAATTTTCTTAATTTTTCTTATCTAAAACATAATTCCACTTTTATTTTTTTAAATTGAAATTTTTAGCATTCTTTAATGCAACCCTATATAAAGTGTGACAGCATATAGCATATTAGAATCAATCTGACCTTTAACCGGATAATGGAAGAGGGGTAAAAGTTCCTACTTGCCATTCTTTTCAGTAAAGCTCTTTGATTTTTAAGAAGGATGTGAGTATGGAAAAAGAAAAAAAATGGAAAAAAATATCTGAAGTGGATGGTTTTGTTATTGAAAAAAAAGGTGAAACTATCCGAGCTTTAGATGAAAATGGAAATATCATTAATAGTACTGAAGAGAAACCAAATCGATCTAAGAAATTAAATAATTATTCTGATCAACAGTAATTTTAAACAAACCATCCAATAAGAATTTTATCTTATTTAAAATGTAATAATCTTGCATTAATTGCTACTATAATAGTGCTAACTGACATTAATGCAGCTCCTACCGCAGGAGTAATAATGATTCCTTGGTGCAGCAGAACACCAGCTGCTAATGGTATTGCTATAACATTATATCCAGTTGCCCAAAAAAGATTTTGAATCATTTTTTTATGGGTTACTTTACCAAAATTGATAAGCGAAGTAACATCCATAGGATTGCTATTTACTAAAACTATATCTGCTGTTTCAGCGGCGATATCCGTTCCAGAACCAATAGCAATTCCAACATCTGCTTGAGCAAGTGCAGGAGCGTCATTTACTCCATCACCAGTCATGGCGACAAATTCACCATTTGATTGAAACTCCTTTACTTTTGTTTGTTTTTCGTCAGGGAGAATTTCACTAATATATCCATCCAAATTGAGTTCTTCAGCTACCTCTTTTGCAATGCTGTTATTATCTCCAGTTAACATCCAAATCTTTATTTTATCTTGTTTTAAATATTTAATTGCTTCATACGATTGTTCACGTATCGTATCAGAAAGATAAATTGCTCCAACTGCATCTTCATTTTTTAAAACGAATACAACAGTTTTCTCTTCTTTAATTCCTCCAAATTTCGTATCAACATCAATATTTTTACTCTTTAAATAACCGGGACTAACGATTTTTATTGTATCATCATTAATTGTTCCAACAATTCCTTCACCCTTAAGGTTCTTAACATCTGAAACATCATAAAGTGAAATATTTTCTTCTTCAGATCTCTTAAGTATACCTTGAGCAATAGGGTGTTCAGAAGGTTTTTCAAGAGTTGCTGCCAATTTTAAAATTGATTCTTTAGAATATTTTTCATCAAATGATTTAATTGAAGTGACACTAAATGTTCCTTTTGTTAATGTACCTGTTTTATCAAATATGACAGTAGTAATTTTCCTAGCGTTTTCAAATGAGGATCGATTTCGTATGAGCAATCCATTTTTAGCTGAAAGCGTTGTTGAGATAGCAACAACTAAAGGAATAGCAAGACCTAACGCATGAGGACAAGTAATCACCATAACTGTTGCCATTCGTTCAATGGAAAAAACAATTGATTTCCCAAGTAAAACCCAAATAATGAATGTTAACGATCCGATAGTAAGCGAGATAATTGTAAGGTAAAATGCTGCCTTATCTGCAAGAAGCTGTGTTTTTGATTTAGACTCTTGAGCTTCTGAAACTAGGTTTATTACTTTGGATAAATACGAATCCTCGCCAGTTTTCTTTACTTCTATCTCTATAGCACTATCGCCATTAATAGAACCCCCTATTACTTCATCACCTTCACTTTTTAAGACTGGTTTAGATTCACCAGTCAGCATTGATTGGTTAATATCACTTTTTCCCTTAATGATAATGGCATCAGAAGGTATTTTTTCACCTGGTTTGACAAGTAAATGATCTTCTTTTGAAATCTCATTTAATTGAATATCTATTGTTTCTCCATCTGTTATTTTATGAGCCGTATTTGGCATAAGCTCTGCAAGTTTTTCAAGTGCATTCGAAGCACTAATCACTGATTTCATCTCTATGTAATGACCTAAAAGCATTACATCAATGAGAGTAGCAAGTTCCCAAAAAAAGAATTTACCTGATAAACCAAAAACAACTGCCGAACTATAAATATAAGCAACAGAGATTGCGACAGCAATCAATGTCATCATTCCAGGAGATTTCTCTTTTAATTCACGAATTATTCCTTTAAGGAAAGGCCAACCACCATAAAAAAATACAATTGTAGAGAGTAGAAAGATAATTATATTTCTACCGTAAAACGTTAACTCAATTCCAATAAAACTTTGAATGAGGGGAGATAAAACTAGAATTGGAACAGTAAGGATTAAAGATATAATAAATCGTTTTTTAAAATCTTTCATCATATTCTTATGATGATTATTATTGTTTTTGTGATTTTCATGATTTTTTTTATTATGTTTTTCATTCATTAAAGAGCCTCATAACGATTTTTTCAAATATATTCTATATCAGTATATCTTTAACCATATTTTTTCAAATACGTAAGTTTGTAAGTTTTATCGATTTTGTTCAACGGCCCGGGATAAAATACATTGATGATGTAAAAATTACATTTGAAATAATAAAATAATGAGGGGGAGGGTAAAAAATTTATTCCTTTGAATATGTTTTAATATGATTAATACCAGGTATATTTTGTATCTCTGACTTAATGACATTTTCGATATCTTCTATCGAATCTCCCTCAATTTTTATTGCTAAATTATAGTTTTCAAACATTGGATCCGCCATTGCGGTTTCTTCGACTATTGTTGGGTTAATCTCAGTAATTTTAGGGTTTTTCTTTAATGTATGTTCTATTTCACGTTCGTTGACATCTATAGTATCTAATAAAACGTATCTATAAACCATATTTTCAATCTTCTCCAAATTAATAATTCAATTATACAGTTTGTATAGTTGCTTGAGTTGTTGAAGGGATTACATCTTGAATAAGCTGAATTAAATCTTGAATCAATTGGAAGAGGATTTGTAGTGCATTAATTAAGTTATCAATCAAATTAACAATATTCATGATGTCTTGTACAACTTCTATTAGCCTAAATACTAACTGAATTATTGTCCTAATAAGTTGCATCAACCACTCCAATATTCCATCTGCTTGAATATGTTCTGAAGAAAAAAGATTAAAGTCTTCTTCTATTTTTTCTTTATTTCTATCGATATAGTCGAGTTTATCCATAACAGGTTTACTATTTACTTGCGGCATTAATATCGCTGTAGATAAAAACAAAAAAACTACAGCAATGGACATATGCATAATCAATTTTCTGTTCATTATTATTACCATTTATAAAAATTATCTATCCTATAGATAAATGACTTAATTTTAATTACAATTTCACTGCAAAACATATTGAGATTAATATTGTTGTTTAATTCATTCATTCGATAACTTTTTTTAGAATCCTCTTGCAATACTTACATTGTGATAAAATAATATTATTTTGCATTTAAAAATGAAAAAATCTATTTTATAATTGTTTATAAAATGTTTTTAATTAATGTATTAATAGTATTATTTTATGTAATAATTTGGTGTTGGTTTATTACCAAAGAAATACACCATCAAAATATAATTAATAGGAATCAACACCAGGGCAAGGATATAAAGGGGAAGCGCCATTTTTTTTTATATCACTCCCTCTCTTAGCACCCAAACGAAAAAAATATTGCTTCCCCTTTTTTTATACAAACAAATGTATGTAATCCTTTATTATGATAAAATAAAAAAATAGTGTTATTTTCTAAATTCTTTTATCAATTATCCCCTAAAATCAATCCGTCTAAACTTTTAATAAAACCAGTATTAGGATACTTATCATTTATTTGTGGCTGCATTGTCTTAAATTCATTAATATTTTCATTAGTTCTCAGAAGATATCTAGTATAATAAAAAGATTCTTCAACAGAAACCAATCCATCTCTTAATTGAATTAATGGGCGCCTCCCCGATTTAAATAATCCCTGTCGAAAACCATCAGCATTCTCATTTCTCAACCCCTCAAACCATAATATACTGAATAATGGTCCATATTCAATAATGGCAATTCCTGTTCTGAATTTACTTGTGGAAGTAATTACTACTCGACCTTGTTGAGGAATTCCGGATTGCAATGTTGGAAATGTAGGTAGATTCAAAATTGCACGATCTGCAAACCCACCAATATAACATGCATCAATAACAATACACGTTTCTTGAGATTGTAAAGAATCTAAAATATTTCCAAGTTCGCTGTCAACAAGATAATCATCCCACAAAAATATTGCACTCCTTTCAAATACCTTCCCACCTGTTATTTCATTAGTATAATCGCCGAATCCATGATTAAAAATCCAAATAAATACTTCACTGTCATCATACTTATTTGATTCACGTACTATATTTTGTAATGTTGAAACTACATTATCCTTTGTCGCTGGTCCATATGAATAATTATATTCTCTTGGAATTTTTTCCAATTTTTTCACAGGTTCACCAAATCCTCTATTTTCCCTGATCCATCCATCATCAAAAAGAATATGGACATTTGACGATGAATATTTGTATTGATCAATGAAAAAATTACTCATATTTTGAGCTAAGTAAAGACCACCATTTCCTAATTTACTCGTTTCGTTTTCAGGAAAATTTGCTGCTGCAATAAAGATAGCCCACCGATGATTATTATATTCCACATCTTGAGGATTCTTAAGAATTACATTTACATACTTTGTTGTTGAATAGCTACTACCATCCCAAGATCTGACTAAAATTTTTTTTGAACCATTTTTAAATGAAAATGATTTCCACTGATATATCCATTCATTTTTTCCCTCAGCTTTAATCCAATCCGTTTTATTTTCTATTTTAATTTCAACATATTTTATTTCACTATCATTATCTGGATCATTAGCAAACCCACTAATATTAACGACACCTAGAACAATACTCATAGGTGAAGGATTTATTATCTTAACAACTGGTCTCGTATTACCAATACTCTTATCTTGACTGATACATCCATTAAAACAAACAAAAAGGATCATAAAAAACAATACAATACTTATCATCTTCAATGGGAAAAAATTCATTGTTTCTCCTATTTTAGTCTTTAATTTCATATCTTTTTTTCCATTCTTCAATAAAGTTATTAAGCCACCATGTTGAATCCATTTTCTTAACCTTCTTTTTCAATTCTTGGAATCTATTTTTCTTTTCTTCTAATGGCATAGTTATAGCTGTTTTTAATGCATCTGCAGTTGAAACTATATCATATGGATTGACAATGATTGCTTCATTTAATTCCTCTGAAGCACCTGCAAACTCACTTAAAATGAGAACTGCATGATTCTTCCGTGAAGCTATGTACTCTTTAGCAATTAAGTTCATTCCATCTCGGATTGGAGTTAACAATGCAATATCTGATACTTGGTAGTATGCTAACAACAACTTTTGAGGAATGCGTCTATAAAAATAATGTACCGGAATCCAGTCTGCAGATCTAAACCTTGCATTAATTCTTCCAACTGTCTCATCAATATTTTTCTTCATATTATGATATTCATCTATCTCATATCTACTAGGAGTTGCAATTTGAACCATAATGACTTTTTCATGAAAATCTGGATTTTTTTCTAAAAAATATTCAAAAGATCGTAATCGATTAAGTATGCCCTTTGTATAATCTAATCGATCAATACCTAAAATTAGAGAATCTACATCATAAGCATTCCTTAATTTTTTCTTTTCTCTTCTTATTTCATCGTTTATAACGCTATTATAATCATAAGAGGCATAATCAATACCAAGTGGAGCAGAGATAACTTTTGTTTCATGGTTGTTTAATTGAATATAATTTTTCTCCGTTCGAATATTTATTCTTTTATTACAACACTGAATGAAATTATTAACGTAAGATTTAGTATGAAATCCTAAAATATCTGAATTTAATAATCCTTGAATTATTTGACTTCGATGTGGTAGCGTTCCAAATACCTCCCATGGTGGCCAGGGAATATGCCAAAAATAAGCGATTTTTGCTTCAGGATATTTTTTTCGTATAAACTCTGGGACTAATGCAAGATGATAATCATGAATCCAAATGAGTGATTGTGTATCTATCTCTTCAATTATTGAATCAGCAAATCGTTCATTGATTTTATAATACATGTTCCAATATTCATCATTCACTTTGACTTTTTCTAAAAATATATGAAATAATGGCCAAAGGACACTATTAGCATATCCTTTATAAAATAGTGATTCCTCTTTATCAGATATTGGAACTCTTTTTAGATAGTACTTTTCTTCATTTGGAGGAACTTTTATTTTATTCTCTTTATCACATACTTCAAAATCAGCAGCACCGCTTCCCCATGCAACCCAAATTCCACCGTGTTCTTGAATTAATGGGTCTAATGCTGTTACAAGTCCTCCAAAAGATCGTTTCACAGTAATATTATTTTGTTTTCTTTCATGTATATATGGTTCCCTATTTGATACCAGAATAATTTTCTGCATTGGTTCTATTAAATTGGCCATAAATATAACATCTATCGTTTGAAATTTTGATTAAATGATTGTTCTACTTTAAATTGATAAACCTCATATTAATTCGCATAAAAATTCGTATAACGTTGTTTGATCTCTTTAATTCTTTTTTTCTTATGTTCATAAAATGAACCCATTTTTATTTACCTCCTTATGATAATCCAAAAATAATTTTTTTTATTTTGCTAAAAATACTTTATTTCGATATATAAAATTGATTTAAAAACAATTTAATTTCAGATAAATAATAGCTTTCTATTTTAGTACCATAATAGATAATATAAATTATCAATAAATAAAATTAAATAGTGCCAGATGACATTTGATATGTTGTTTTCCTTCTGGATTTGTACAT
>CAZOPW010000047.1:0-17827 GCA_964581795.1 uncultured Thermoplasmatales archaeon
GCTCAGATAGCATCAATCATAGATGAAGAATCATATGATGACACAGTAGAAACATCTGATAATATGAAACCATTTGGGTATAAAGTATTCCATACAAAATATGATGCACTATCTTGGTTGAAAGAATGATTTTAATTATCATGAAATTTATTATGACTTGATCGATTTTTATTTTAACTATCTAATAATCTTAAAACACTCTGACACTTTGATAAAATAGATATTAACAGCAAATAAAAAAAAGAAAATTATTATATACCCTACTTATTATATTCGTTATAGTGATGGAAGCGAGGGAGAGTAATTATTTTGCTTGTCCCAATTTCAAAAATTTACATTTATCCCAAAGCATATTCCAAAGTAGTAAATTTTTTCTTCCATCACTATTCCTTTCACTTACAACCGAGGGAATGTTAATTCTTGTAAAAGTATGTTTTGTTTTATTTTAAGTTTTAAAAAAAATATGCTAAATACTATTTAATTAAAAACATAAAATAGATTTTTTCTCCTAAATTTTGTAGCAATTCATTCTTAAAATTATATTTTCTTAGCATGTCCGCCAACATATATTATAATTGTGCAATTGAGTCACTTCCTTTTTTACAAAATAATCAAATGTGTTGTAATTAAAATTCATTGTTTGTTTCTAAATCATCTGATAATACATCAGTTAAATCCTTTACTGCATAAGTTGGACAGGTAATTGTAAGATATAACTTACTCCATCAAATGATAATTGAAGGAGTGAAAACTAGTATCATTACAATATACACAATAAGCCATCCAATAAATAGGAGTCTTTTCGGTTATTTTATTGATAAATTGAAGGATAAAACCCTAAAAATAAGGTGGTAACAGCCAGTAACCGTCCAACTGTCAAATTAGATAATGCCAATTTTCCAGGATCCATCAAAAATTAGAAAGTGGCGAAGTTAAGTTTTCAACTATTCCTAAGCCAAGGACAAAATATGTGATTATAGTTGTAATGATTGGTAATAAATAGTTTCCTAAAACCGATCATTAATCCAATTGCAGCAACCACCCACAAGCACGCAGCTGTTGTAAGTCCTCTCACATCAGCTTGACTTGCTATGATACTTCCCACTCCGATAAAACTAATGCCTGCAGCGATACGTGTCGCATCAATTATACCTGCAGTATCTGATGGAATAAGATAAAAAGATGAAATCGTGAAAAAACATACGCCCATACTCACAAAGATATGGGTTCGTAATCCTGCAGGTTTATTTGTTACCCCTCGTTCAAAACCAATGAGTCCTCCCAATCCAACTGCTAGTAATATTCGAATGATTAGCTCAATATCAAACAAAGTAAATGGCAAATCCATATTATCCTCCAATTTAACAATGGAGAGTTAATAATACATTATTTCTTAAATATTCATCATAAAAAATTTCAACATTACATGCAACTCGTTTTTAGATAAAAAGAGTCCTTGTTTACTTAAGATTCTTTTTTAGGGCTTTATTTCATCAAGGACTTGTTTAAAAACATCATAAGTAAGAGTATCATATAATACGAATTGAACGAGGAGATCAGTATCCTTCGTTTCTAGAAAAGAAGTTACTGTTTCTAATGCAACACGGGCAGCATCCTTCAGCGGATACCCAAATGCTCCAGCACTAATCGCTGGAAAAGAAATACTTTTTAGATGATGATCTAAAGCAACTGTTAAACTGTTCCTATAACTAGAAACAAGTTTGGTTTCATCAGTTTTTGACCCAGAATACACTGGTCCGACTGTATGAATCACAAAGGGTGCTTTTAGATTGTATCCTTTTGTTATTTTCGCCTCGCCAGTGTTACATCCGTGTAATGTTTTGCATTCCCCCCAAAGTTTTGGCCCTGCTGCTCGATGAATAGCGCCGGCAACTCCACCTCCCGGCGCAAGCTGAGTATTTGCAGCATTCACAATCGCGTCAGTTGTTTTTTCGGTAATATCTCCTTTAACAAGTTTGATAACCGATCTTCCTACCGTTTTTTCTATCATAGTTCTACTAAAATCTAATAAATTTAAAGATATATATTATTTTATAATTCAAAATTACAGACGCTCAACAAAAAAATCCTGATTCCCTCGTTTAGATGAGTGGCACATTATAAGTGACTTGTATTTTAAAATGATATGAATTGGACGAATCGTCTATTGATATCCAACCAATCCCAAATCTTGGATAAAAATCACCACATTCTAAAAGCGTTATCTCAACCTTACCACTACCATATATTGGACTTGATAACAGCTCTGAATCATAAGAGTATCTTATTATATTACTATCATCAATTTTTTTTGGTTCACTAGATCTGTATATATCAGACTCATTGATTGATAATCTTAGAGAAAAGATATCCTCGGTGTTTTCAAATCGTCTGATTCTTCGAACGTCTGGTTCATCCTGCCACTTAAGATCAAGATCGAGACTACAAATATATCCTCCAATAGGTGCGGTTATATCATAGGATATTTTTTTCCCTTCTTGTAAAGTACTTTGATAAGAGAATTGTTCTTGCAATTGTTCCCATTTAATTTTTTTCGTATCATCTTCATTTATTAATTCTTCTTCTTCAGCAAGCACTCCACGATAAATTGGGTCTGCCCCAAACGATAATCCAAGAATTAGAATAACCGGAATGAAAAAAAGTGGAATGTTTGGAATAATTTTGGTATTTACACGATGTATACGAAATATTTTTTGTAGATTATTAACCAATGTTTCGCCTTTCCTCTTAGAATTATAACATTTATCATAATGAAGGAAAGCAGAAGCAGAAGTCAAACCGATACTTGCAATGATTCCCCAGAAGAAACGTCCCATTCCTAATCCTTCTGCAATTCGATAATACAAGAACCCGCCTACTATAGGCGCGGTCACCCCAGCTATGGCAAGGGGTAAAAAAGAATAACCCATGTAAATCGATCGCTTTTCTTCTGAGGGTATTTTGGAAACATAACTCAGGAAGGCAGGATAAGATATCAATTCACCGAATGATAAGACGATAAGACCAAATAAAAAAAGTATAGGATTCATTGAAAATCCTGCGATAATAAAACCTAAAGAAACAATGATGATACCAACGATTAGTAGTTTCAATGAATCGATATTTCGATCTTTAATAATATAAGCCCATACTTGCCCAAGAGTAATAATTGTTCCTGGATTGATAGCTGCGATTATTGGAATGAACCAATTTGGTAAAATATCAAAATCTGTCATAAAAACAGGCATGAACGGTTTTCTTGTATACAGCATAAACCAGCATCCAGAAAAGATGAGTAATACAAGAACGAACTTACGATCTTCAAAAATAACTTTCAAATTTTTAACTGCTCTAAATGCTGATATAGAGGGATCAGGTTTAACGGGATTTTTATAAGCAAGTAAAATAATCAGGAAACTACAAATGATGAATAATGCCATGAGGAAAAAAACTCCACCATATCCTTCAGGTATAAAAAGAAAAGTGAGACTAAGAGGGATAAGAAATGCTCCGAAGTTTATCACCCAATAATATACATTGAATGCATAATCCCTGTTTTTTTCATCTGATGAATGAGAGATTGAAGCAGCGATAAGTGCTTTTTCAAATCCGGAACCCATTCCCATGATGACTACTGCTAATGCAATCAATGCAAGTGAATACCCAAAACCAAGAACAATGTATCCTACAGCAAGAGTAATATAAGAAAATAAGAGAAGTTTTTTGAATCCATATTTACTAGCTAAAGCAGTTGAGATTAATGGGAGAAAATTTATCATCCCCATGGAAATCCCAGTTAATATTCCTACTGTCCAACTTTCAAGACCGATATTATAGATTAGATGGTATGAAAAAACGGCTAACATTCCATAATATGCACCTCTTTCAAAAAGATTAGATGCATTCACTGCCCAGAATTCTCTTGGTAATTTGCTTTTTTTCTCGTTAACCATGATGTATCATCCGGTCTATTGAACAATGCAAAAGGCAGGATGTGTGTTTATCCCCTAGTTGCAATGTATAAAGGGAGTTACTATATTATTTATTTTTTTCCATTAAAGAGCCTGTCTGAAAAATACAATCGTGTCTATCTCAAATAATATGGTGTTTAACGAGTTTAACACAAAGTTGTAAAAAAAAGTAAAAAATTCTTTTTCTTGTGTTTATTTTGTTTGGCAATGACCAAACATGGTGAACAAGTATAAATAAACTAAATAGTATAATCCTGATTTGGTGAAGACGATTTATGAAAAAAGCAATGACCGTGTTCTCATTATTTTGTAGTATTTTATTGATGTCAACCTTTTTTTCAGGTTGTGTTGAAGAAAAACCATCTGCTTCAATCGGAATGATTCAAATACCCGGACTTTCAGCAAGTTTTATGAACGATCCAGACTACAAACTCGCATCATTTTATAAAGAACAAAGTATTTCAATCAATGCAACCTCACCTCAAATCACCCTCCCTTTAACAATTAGCGAGATTGAACGATATGAGACAATTGATTCCGTGTTTAAATTATCAAGTAAACAACAACAATTGTTATCTGAAAACGGATTTGTCGTTATACCTTACCAAAACAATGATGACTTAATTGAATCTTATGAAACCTTACTTGATCATGATGTACCTCTTTTTGTGACAACTGATACATTCTTGCATTTGTATCATATTCAGTTCAATGAGATTTTAAAAGGATTAGAAAAACGATTATTCTATAATCATATCCTTGATTTATCCTTTTCACTGTTCACTCATTCAAAAGATCAATACGAAACATTCACTGAACCAATAATCAAAGAAGCAGCAAAAGATAATATGGCATTTTTCGCAGTAGCCCTTGAATTACTTCATATACCAACTGAAGAAGCTACGGGATCTGAAACAATACCAACCGTTAATTACACGATTCCATCCGAAATAGAAGATGTCATTGCAAATGAGATATCTCTTATCAATGCCCATGAGGGTTTTAATGAAAGTCCCTTGTTTACATATAAGGAGGATTATAGTCAATATGTTCCACGTGGGCACTATACTGATTCAGAACTCCTTCGCCGATATTTTAAAACTTTAATGTGGTATGGTCGAATGAGTTTTCTGTTAAAAGGTGGAGAACCCGCATGTCAAAGCTGTGATTTTTTAGTAACTGAACAAACCGCAAATACGCAAACCATTCAATCTATCCTTATTGCCTCAGCATTACCTAATTTAACCAGTGGAGAACAAACACTATTAGATTTATGGGATGAACTATATGCCATCACTTCCTTTTTTGTTGGTACCGCTGATGATCTTACCCCACAAGAATATTTAGCAAAGACAAATGAAGTATTTGGTTCGAGTTTTAAACCAACTGTTCTATCTAATACTTCTCAACTTATACAATTAAAAGGTAAGCTTGCACAACTTCGTAAACCTCAGATTTACGGTGGAACAGGTGAAATTGTCATTGCAAAACCACCTGGAGTTCCATTCACTCTTGAAGATCTAAATGAAACTTTGGAAAAAACACAAGGAATGCGTTTGATGGGGCAACGATTTATTCCTGACTCATATATGTTTCAACAACTCGTGTTCCCTGCTGTTGATCCATATATTGGAGATGGTAATCCATTTACGATGGAGTTTACTGATGGAGGACCAACTCGAGCATTTCCGAGAGGGTTAGATGTCATGAACGTACTTGGTTCAGCACAAGCAGCCTCTATCTTAGAAGCAGAAGGTGATACCGATTACACACGATATGATAGTCAAATAGATAAACTACAAGAGAATTTTTCTTCATTTAATGTGACCGAGTGGCATCGGAATCTGTATTTTAGTTGGTTGTACACTCTTCAACCATTACTTGATTCATATGAAGAAGAATACCCTTATTTTATGAAGACGAGTGCTTGGGAGCAAAAAAGTCTACATACCGCTCTTTCTTCCTGGACGGAACTCAGACATGATACTATTTTGTATGCAAAACAAAGTTATACACCGATCAAATTTACTTCAGTTGAACCACCTGCCTTTTCAGATGGATTTGTTGAACCAGCGGTTGAATTATATCAACGATTACATGCTTTAACTAATATGACCTTGCAAGGGTTACAATCTTTTGATGTGCTTAATACAACTGAAGAAAATCGATTAAATGCATTGGTAAATGTTTTAGATCGGATGATATCTTTATCAGTGAAACAGCTTGAGGGTATTGCATTTAACGAAGAAGATAAGCAATTTTTAAGTTCTATTGATGAAACCCTTCAAAACACGGTGCTTGGAGTCAGTGCAAAGGGTAAGGAAACCACACTTGTTGCTGATGTGCACACTGATACTAATACGGATCAGGTGCTCGAGGAAGGATTAGGTTATGTTGATATGATCGTTGTTGCTGTTCCAGATAGCGATGGAAATGTTGTATGCGCTGCAGGTCCTACTCTAAGTTATTATGAATTTAAGCAACCAATGGATGATCGACTCACAGATGAGGACTGGAAAGCGTTACTTGACTCAGCTGATATTCCTGATCGGCCTGTATGGATTGATTCCTTTTTTAGTGAATAATTTATTTCACTTTTCTTTTTTTTAATCTGATTTTTAAGAAAAATACTTATTATTATTGATTTTATTTATAAAAATAAGTTCTTTTTGCGAAATATTTATATATCATTACGAATAAATATATAACGTGCTACACATTAACAAGGAGGTGATAGCAAAAAGAATACACTTTAGGCTTAATCAAAACTCGTCAACATATCAGACATCTTTTCAACAAAAACATAACTTGGCAGGAAGGTATGCCGTGCGATTAAAGCCAACTCAAGCAAGAAAAACGAAAACAACCCTTGTTGTTTTCACTTTCTTTTTCTTTTTTCAACAAAACAAATTTTATTTATTATAAAATATACAACAAACATTTTTTAAACCTTCAAGAAATACGAGACCATACAAAATGGGGAGGACAATAACTCATGGGACAAACAAAAGGAATAGCGATACGAATTGACAGTGACCTGTTAAATGAGATAAAAAACCATAATCTCTCAAGAAACGAACTTGTTACCAAAGCAATAGAATCATATTTAGCATCCTCAACAAAAACAACAAAGAAAAAAAAATCAAAGAAAAAACAACACTCTGCTTTTTCAAAAATAGAAGAAAACAACAACGACCATCATGAACAATCAAATCAACCCATAAAACAAGAACAAATATCTACTGAAACAATTACAGACAACTTGTATCATGAAATTTATAGTACAATTTACAATACTGAAGTCAGTCCATTAAAGAAACAAATTCAACTCAAAAACGATCTTATCACCACCTTACAACAACAAAACACCATCATGCAAGAAGACAAACGAAATCTTTTTGATCATATCAAAAAACTTGAAGAGCGTATCCCTAAAAAACATTCATTTTTCAAAAAATAATTATTAGATTCATTTTTTCTTTTGTAAATATGGTGTAACCCGTCTCAATACTTCCGTTAAATCCTTTTTTTCTATGACTGCATCAGCTTCTTTAATAATACATTCATCATCAGGTTGAAACGCAATACCAAACCCAACACTTCGAAGAAGTGGAATATCAAAACAGGAATTACCAACTGCAGCAATCTCTCCTTGGGGAACTGAAAAGCGTTGTGCAATACGTTCAACAACAATGTCTTTTCTCATTAACGGAACATTTACCACTCCCTCTCCAGTTAATCTACCATATTGGTCTGTTTCCAATTCATTTGCGTACACAATAGGTATAGAAAGAAGATCTGCTACATTATTCGCCAAAACATCAATCCCTGCACTAACAATACCAATGGTAACCTCAAAATCATTCAAAGCAGCAATACATTCTTTTGCTCCATTCATCAATCGAACGGAAGAAAATATAGATTGTAACTCATTTTTACGAATATAACTACCTTGTTTTTTCCATTGCGAAACATCTCGTCGAATAAATTCCTCATCACTGATTTTTCCTTTTACATAGGCATCAACACTATGATCATTCGTCGTTGAAAAATGCATATGCACATGCCGCCATGAACTGATGCTATCAACAAGAACACCATCCATATCAAACAAAATAAGTTTAATAGAATCTACAAACACTGGTTTCTCTGGAAGTTTCTTTCGAGTCGTTAAATAACAATACCGTTGACATGATGCGGGATCCATACTATGAAAGCGTTAATACACTCATCGTATTTGAATGTACACAACAGATAAAAAAGAAAAGAATTCGTTAGAAATACCTTATTATCATTTTTCGTTCAACAACCGAGTTTCCATAATCATCATAGGCTTTAATCTTGATGAGATGCCGATGAAGAAGGAAGGATTTTTCATCCCAATAATACTCAAATGGTTGACTGGTATCTGTCTTTTTCAATCTTGCATCCACATAGAATTCAACTTTTGTCGCTCGATTTGACGCATCAACAAAAAATTCAATATCTCCAATAACTATAGATCTGAATAATAAAGGTAAAACTTTATTATTTTTAAAATAAATCCCGTTTGATGGAGATACTAAATTTAAATCAAATGGCTCCAAGGTCAAGGATGTATTAAGCCACAAATGTTCATTATCATACACAATCATATCAGTTTTGTAGCTCTCTAGGAAACCAGGTTTTCCAATCTCTACATCTATCATACCCGCTGGCACAAAGATCTCATAATAACCGTTATTATCTGTTTGAGTATCATTATTAAAGGCATGGCCTTGCTCATCCTGCCAATATATTGAAACATAACAATTATTCATTGGAGTTTCTGTGTCTTTAAAATAAACAAATCCAGTAATACGGACATGTTCTTCTGGTTTTTTGAATAATGTCAGTGTTTTTGCAAGGATTTCATGTTGATTAACCCAGAATCTACCAGAATAATTACTAATATATCCTTCTTTTCTTGCACTCAAACGAACTGATCCTTCGGGAACATGAAGAGAATAAAACCCTTGTTCATCGGTATACGTTTCATTATTATCATAATGATTATCTGAATCATTCCAATACGATCGAATATACACATTTTCAATAGGATCCTTTGTTGTTTCATCAAGGATATACCCCTGTATTTCAGCATTTTCCTCTGGTTTCGGAGTTAACATAATATCAATAGAAATGGTTTCATATTCACTGATCTTTTGACTTTCACTATATGCTGAATAATACTTTTCTGCAGAAACTGTTACGTCTATTGTCCCAGCTGCAACAGAGACCTGGTAAAACCCGTTTTCATCTGTTTTTGTATATGTATTATCTGAATTATCATAATTATCCCTCCAAAAGACTGAAACAGTTGCATTTGAAACTGGTTCATCTGTTTCACTATTTTTAACATATCCATTTACATTTGCATTTTCCGGAGGAATTGGATATAAAGAAAAATCAAGCGTGCGTATTTGAGAATTTGAAAGCATGAAATTATCAGTGTAATCTGAAAAATAACCATCCTTGGATAAATAAAAATAAATTTCACCTGGAGCTACATTCATTTCATAATATCCATCTTCATCAGTATTGGTATAATTATAACTGTAATGACCAAATGAATCCTGCCAATGTAACGTAACACTACAATCAACAATTGGTTCGTTTGTCTCAATATTCCTTATGATTCCTTTGACGAGTGATGTTTGTTCGGGTCTTGGAGTCAACGAAAAATTTAGTGAGATTGTTTCAAATTCTGTTATCTGTAATCGATCAGTTCCTTCAGAAAAATAATTATTTTTAGACGCCCGAACATCAATTGTTCCGGGAGCTGTGGAGATTGCAAAAAATCCTTCTTCATTAGCATAGGTGTAATTGTAAGTATAATGGTCAAATTCATCACTCCAACTAATCGATACTCGTGCATTACCAATTGGATCTTCTGTGGAGCTATCAAAAATAAAGCCATTGACGATTGCCGTTTCACTTTTTTGAGGATATAATGTAAAATTCACTTGTATTGATTCATATTCTTCAATAGTGAAATCATCAGTATATTCATCATAATAGCCTTCTTTTTCAATGTCTAAATCTATTTCCCCTACTGGAACGTTTATGGTGTAAAATCCGGTCTGGTCAGTTTTTGTGTTATTATACGAATAATGGCCCTGGTTATCATTCCAATGCAAGTAAACTGTAGCATTCTTTATTGGATTATTTGTGTTGTATTCCTTAACATAACCAGAGATAATAGAATGTTCCTTTGGATGGGGAGTTAGAAAGATTTCCATGTTTTTTACTTCATAGGCTTCAATAAAAAAATCATCAGGATGTGCTGAATAATAGTTTTCTTTTTGAATGGTTAGACTAATGTAGCCTTCAGCTACATTCATCATAAAAAATCCATTTTCGTCGGTTACCGTTTGATTATAATCATAATATCCAAGTTCATGTTCCCAATTTAAACGAACTGTTGCATTATTAAGAACTTGATTTGTTTCACTATCTTTTACAACGCCTACGATCTTTGCATTTTCATCTGGTATCGGATCCAATGAAAAATCAATGGTTAATATTTCATTTTCCCCGATAACATAATCATCTGAATAATTGTTAAAATAGTTATCAGCGTAAACACTAAAATGAATTTGTCCTTCCGCCACATTCATTTCATAAAATCCATTTTCATCAGTCTTTGTTGTATTTAAATAGTAATGTCCTTCTGAATCTTCGCAATAGACTCTTACAGATGCGTTTTCAATTGATTCACCAGTGTTTCTATCAGTTACCATTCCCTGAACCAACGATGTTTCCTCAGGTAATGGATAAAGGACAATATCTATCTTTTTTATTTCACTTTCATTAATTACTATGTTATGGGTACTTTCATGAAAATATCCTTCTTTTGAAATACTTAAAGAGACAATTCCTGCTGCAACATTGATAGCATACTCACCGCTAATATTAGTAGATGTATAATTATGATAATAACGAGAATAATCTAGATTTCTCCACGTCAGTCCAATGAATGCGTTTTCTATCGGATTCTTAGTCACATTATCCCTCACCAAACCATGAACCATAGAATTTTCTGGTGGAAGATGATTCAAGTAAAAAACAAACGTTCTATCTTCACTTTCATTAACAGTATAATCTCGGGTTATCTCTGAAAAATAATTTGTTGCAAATATGAAAAAAGACACAGTACCTTTGGAACTCTGAAATTGATATATACAATCTTGTTTTAGTGTAGAATAATTATAATCTATGTGTTTTTTTTGATCACGCCACTGTTGGATGATCAGTGCGTGTTGGATACATTCATTGGTATCATTATCATAAAGCTCGATATTTATCGTTGAATTTTCAGAGGGCCTACCCGGTATTAATGAAAAATTAATCCAATACGTCTTCCCAGGTTCTAGATTACTAAAGTACTCATTTTCGCTAAAATATCCATGAGCTCGAGTATGTATCGTTCCAAATTCATTATTCAAGTTAAGTTCATAATATCCAGTATCATCTGTATACACTGATTCACTTACATTCCCAAAATTAACATTGCTATCAAAAATAAAAACATGTGCATCTTCAATTGCTAGTTTTGATTCATTATCTAAAATATATCCTTTCGCTATCGCGAATTCAGATGATTGAGCAGAAGGAGGGTTATTCATTAACGAATGTAGTATTTCTTCATTTTTTTGATAATTGCATTCATTAAATTTTTCAATTTTATTTTCTTCTGTTGAAACTTTGTCCTCACACCCCTCTTCATGTGTAAAAAATTTATTTTGTTCGATATTGTCTTCAACGTTTTTTTCAGATGGAATTATCATACATCCACTACTAATAAAAAGTAAGATTATACCAAAACAAAATATTTTTTTTAAACCGTGCCAATTATTTCTTTGAATAAGGATACCTCCCTGAATTATCAAACTTATTATTACCATAAGTTATAATAAATTTTTAATATTTAGAATTACCGATTAAATAAAGTTCAAATAACTAAATTATTTTTTATACATTAAATATTTATTTTAACAAACGAAAAACAGAAAAAACAATAACATATAGTATCAACGGATTTAAATTTTGAAAAAAAGATACAAAAATTAATACATGATAACATTCATAATAATAATTAAGGGGTAATCATGAAACTTACATCATTTAAAAAAATTGGAAGTATCCTTTGTATTAGCTTTTTACTTTTTGTTGGAATACAATCAAGTTTTCTAGCAGAATCAAAGCTTGGAAATGAATACGAGCTTCTCATTCTTTCACCAGATGAATTCATTGATGAATTACAACCTTTAAAAGATCATAAAGAAACAATGGGAATGAAAACAAAACTAGTTAGTCTTTCAACCGTTTATGATGAGATGTATTGGAATGGGAGAGATAATCAGGAGAAAATAAAGTATTTTATTAAAACTGCCGTGGAAAACTGGCAAACACATTTCGTTCTCCTCGTTGGTAACTTTCAAAAAATGCCGATTCGATACGTATACAACAATGAACCATCTGATTACTACGAACCACGCTATATTTCAGAACTGTACTATGCTGATATTTATGATCAACACGGGGACTTTTCAGATTGGAATAGTAACAACAATAATTTCTTTGGCGAATGGACTGGATCAGAAGCTCAAGATAAAAATATCGATCTTTATCCTGATGTTGCTGTGGGACGACTCGCTTGTCGAAATACATTTGAAGTAAAAACTATGGTTCGAAAAATCATTCAGTATGAAACAGATACTTATGGAAAAGAATGGTTTAATAATTTCGTGGTTGTCGCAGGTGATACCTATCCTCCAGGACAATATCCATTTAATACTGATCCGTATGAAGGAGAAGAAAACACGCAAACTGCTTTAGATGCAATGACTGGTTTTAACCCGGTAAAACTCTGGACTTCAACTGGTGCCTTCAGTGGCCCAATTGATCTGATTAGAACGATGAATCAAGGATGTGGATTCATGTTTTTTGAAGGACATGCATCACCTATTGCATGGGGAACACATCCACCTGAAATTGAAAAAAATGGAACCTGGGTATGGGGACTGAAAAATCATCATATTAACTTTTTAATGAACAGAAATAAACTCCCAATTGTAGTCGCTGCTGCGTGTCATAATGGTCAATTTGATGTGACACCTTTGAATTTGTTAAAAAAATTGAAGGGAGAAACACTTAATATTGGTGAATGGGCACTTGAATGCTGGGCATGGAAACTCACCAGTCATCCGTTTGGTGGAAGTATAGCAACCATTTCCAACACGGGTTTAGGAATGAGCAAAGAGGATAAACAATCTATGCAAGGAGCTGGTGATTTCATGGATATGCAGTTCTTCCTTGAGTATGGCGCTCATAGACATGAATATCTTGGTGATGTTTGGATGGATTCAATTTCAAATTACATCGATGAATTCCCTGTTGATTGGAATGATCCAGCAGGATCTGATTCAGCGTATGACGCAAAAACACCACAAGAATGGACGCTTCTCGGAGACCCAAGCTTACGGATCGGCGGGTATTCATAACCAATCATTTCTTTTTTTTAATCTTTTTAAAAATGATATTATCCGATAAACATTTATTAAATAAAAACAATATATAATTTAGCTACTTCTCCCCTGGGGGCAATAAAAACTATGAACACACAAAAAATCATAATTATAGGAATTATAAGCTTGTTTTTGTTAAGCGCTGGTATTGTATCATCACTTAAAACAAACCAACCATCATCAAATATATTTGAAGAAAATCAATTTGATTTGTTAATCATTACTGCGTCTGATTTTACAGAAGAACTTACTCCACTTTTGTCTCATAAAAACGACATCGGCATGGATACAATCATGGAAACAGTAGAAGATATCACCACATCCCCAGTGGTTAGTGAAGGACAGGATGATGCTGAAAAAATCAAGTATTTTATCAAACATGCAATGGAAACAAATGGTATCTCTTATGTTTTACTCGTAGGTGGACGTGTGGGTCAATCAAATGAGTGGTATGTACCCGTTCGATATGTTGCAATGGATAACGGCTGGGAAGCACAGTATATAAGTGATTTATATTTCGCAGATATTTATGATGCTGAAGGTGGTTTTTCCAGTTGGAATAGTAATGAAGATGAACAGTTCAGTCAATGGATTGATGGCGATATTCCAATTGATACTGAAATCGATTTATATCCTGACATTGCAGTAGGCCGATTACCATGTCGATCGGAGCGAGAAGTAACTGATATCGTCAATAAAATCATCACGTATGAACGGGGAACAGAAGGTGAATCGTGGTTTTCAAAGATACTAGCAATTGCTGGTGATACGTATTTAGAGATTGATAATCCAGATTGGGCTGGATACGAAGGTGAAATCTATGCTAATCAAGCTATTGATCATATGGATGGGTTTAATCCCACTCGATTGTTCTTATCAGATGGGTCATTAACTGGTTCAACCGATGTGATTAACGCGATAAATCAAGGATTTGGTTTCGTGTATTTTGTTGGTCACGGTAATCCTAGAACCTGGGGAAATCATCCTCCAAATGATCACGAATTCGTGGACGGTCTTCAAAATAATGAGATGAGAAAACTTGATAATCATCCAGCATACCCTGTTTGTGTGGTTAGTGGATGTCATAATTGTCAATTCGATGTGCACATTCTTAATTTATTAGAAGGTTTTCTTGAAGATGGTTTACAATTCTTCTCATCAAAGGGAGGAAAAGTCTGGCGATTTGAATGGGTTCCAGAATGTTGGGGTTGGAAGATGACCCGTGAAAAAGATGGTGGAAGCATTGTCACCTATGGCGCTACGGCGTTAGGTCATACAAAAGAAGATAAAACAAGTTTCGCAGGTGGCATCAATGAATTGGAAGTTGAACTTTTCAGACAATATGGTGTTGAAAACGTGGTTCATGCTGGTGATGTATTAAAAAATACGATCACATGGTATTTAGACACCTATCCAGTTGATTGGACTGCTACTGATGAGACAACGCTTCGTGACACTTGGGTTGACGTTCAAGTTGCTCAATCATATGTATTACTTGGTGATCCAAGTCTACGAATCGGTGGGTATCCATAACCTATTAGTTCTTTCTAAAAAAAGGCTCCAGTATTCAATAGAAAAACTAGAGAAAAATCTTGCTTTGAGAACAGAGAGTGATATGTAGTAAAAATGAAATGAAAAAAATTAATGTTGTTTAGCCCAGGCGTAGGATCGGCGTTTTTTTGTTTCTCCAAATCCACATGCTGCACAAACTCGTTTTTGAACATGGAATGCATGTTTTCCACATCGTCTGCAAATGGTATGTGTTTTTTTACCGCCGAAATGAGCTGCTGTTCCTTTTCCCATAGATTACTCGTCACCTCTAATGGTATATTTAATATTTATGGTGAGACATAAATGATGTTATCGCCACGGACAATGACCGTGTTATGTTTCTTTACTGATTCACCGTCTCTCATTTCATCAGCACTTTTCAACACTAAATTCATGTGTGGAACATCGTATCCATCAAGGACTCCGTGGTATGCACGACCTGATCTTAGTTCAACGATGACTCGGTTATTCAATGATTCATGTAAAATCTTTAATGGTTTATCCATAACGCGTACCTTGAGACCACCAAATAAGTATTCTGTTTATAAGAGTTTGGGCAATTTTTATATGAGAAAGAACGTATGTGATTACCTGATTACAGTGAAAGTAAAAAATAAACATCAATTAAAACAAAAAAAAGCAAAAGACCTCATTAAAAGACTCGAACGTCAATTTGATGAATCATTAAAGATTTCCACTGATGAGATTTTTACAGGCGTCATTGATGATTATGTTTTTTATTTTGTTGATCAAGTTCCGATTGCCATGGATGTAAATGATCATGTGATGATGACCTTAAGGGGTTTGTTGAAATTTCATCCAAGTAATCGTTTTGTGACTGTTGATATGGGTGCTGTTCGTTTTGTGACAAATGGAGCTGACATTATGGCTCCGGGTATTGTGGATGCTGATATTCAAATCGAAAAAGATATGCCGGTATGGATTCGAGACGAACAGCATCATAAACCAATTGCTATCGGGGTTGCATTGATGAATGGGGAAGAAATGATTGATGCAGTTTCCGGAAAAGCAGTGAAAATGATTCATTACATCGGTGATCCCATCTGGAAAATGAGTGATGTTGAATAAAAGTAAAAGGGGGCTATTGGGGAGAAATCCATCCAATGGATACAACGAAAAAGACATAAGGTATATTGGTAAGATTAATTTTAATGGGATAGATCCTCCCGAATGCGGCAGCAAATAAAATTGAGGTATTTAAAAATATCGTTAAGAATTATTAACCGAGGGGTTTGGATTTTTTCAAACAAACATTTAATAAAGTATCATTTATATATTAATATTAGATAGAATATTTTGAATTGGTGAAACCATGAATAAGGAAACCATAAAAAAAGGATTCATCCTCGTTTTACTTATCGGTTTTTTCTTAAGCGGTTCTCTAATTGGTTCAGCGATTACTCAGGATGGAGAGGAGGCGCAATCAGAGGGATTCAATCAAAAAACATTATTGTTAGGAACTGTGATAAATCCGTCGTTGGAAGAAAATGTATGGACTGCTCAAGCATTTCACGTGTTTTATTATCAATCAGGACTTCTGTTTCATCAAGGCGGTGTTGTAAAACCAATGACACAAATTAGTTTTTCAGATGATATGTTTATCATGGTATGGACACCTGGACCATTTGAACTCTTCGGATATGTTTTTGGAGTTACTTCTGATTTTTCAATCGTAGAGGAATAATTTAACTGTCCACATATATTATAAGATTAAAAGAAGATTATTCTTTAAATACTACAAAACTTCCATCAGGCAGCAATCCTTTGGGAACTCGTTTTAAGTCATCTATCAGTTGATAAATAGCACAATTTTTTTTATTATCTTTAGATAGGCAATATGTTTCACATTGCTTTTTTATTTTATCATATGGTAAGGTTAGCACCGTGTGTACGGCAACATGATTGCAGATTTCCATATATTTGCATTGGTCTTTTTCTGGTTGACTTAACATTTTAAAAAAAATACAATCTGTATAATCTTCTTTCGATTTGCATCTTTTTTCATCTATTAGCTTCGTAACTTCTGCAAAAACCGTGGTACACTCTTTCTTGCCATTTGAATAAAATGGACACGTCATATATAGGACCTATATGGATAAAGTTAGGTAAAAGGAATAAACAATTTATTATATAGCTTTTTGTACATCGGTTTGTTAAGACAAACGTTTATAAGGAGATACATGATTCCTTAGTCTTGGTTGGATTCTGGAGAGTGATGACTCAATGGGATTTGTTAATAAGATTTTTGGTGAAAAAAAACGCAGTGATGTTGGCGGTTACGTTGATCTAGAGAAATACATGGAATCAACCTCTGCTGACGCTCCTGCAAAAATGCATGTTCGTGTTGGTGAGATTCAACGATATGAAGATTTAAAACAATTCACTGATTATGTGTATGGTGGAAATGTTTTATTGTTGGATTTTTCACCGATTGCTGAAGAAGAAGTGTTATTGAAGCGAGTTACAAATGATTTGAAATCAATGGTCACTGAGATCAATGGTGATATCGCAGGTATAGGAAAAAACCTCATGATCGTTTCACCATCCGAAGTGAAAATTGATCGTCGTAAGCTTCGAGGAAGTTTTTCATAAGCTTCGAACGTGTGTACTCTATAGTATTTTTTTTCTTTTTTATTTACATTATTAATATATTATTTTTTTTGAAAGAAGAAGTGAAAAGAGTGGAGAGATGGGAGGAATCTGGTTGGATAGTGAAGATGGAAGGAAGAAAAAAAA
>CAZOPW010000048.1:0-17381 GCA_964581795.1 uncultured Thermoplasmatales archaeon
TTACTACTGATATAATATCATTTGCAGTTTCTTTTTTGTTCATTTTGTTTAATGTTTGTTGATTAAAACTTTCAATACCAATAAAAGCACCAGTCATTCCCTTCTTTGACCAATCTTTTAATCTTTTATTTAATAAATCCGCTCGTGTCATTACAAACCAATAAAATCCATGATGTTGTAATAAATTGATTACTTTTTCAGCATGTTTTTTGAAACAACCAAAATTTTCATCAAGAATAATGATTTCATTAACACCGATTGATTTGTAATATGCTAATATTCTATTTATACTTTGGAGTGATATTTTATAAGGTTGAGGACAAAAAGGAGGTGTTTGACAGAAATCACATTGATTGTTACATCCTCTGTTTGTGTAAAGAACCCCCATACAATTTAAATAAAAATTGAAATGAATTTTAGCTGGAATAATTATAGGTGGGTGAATTATGTCTTTATTTTCAAGTTTTCTACCTAATAATTTTGCTATTTCAATCTCAGAATAGCCTACAAAAACTCTGTCAAAATAATGGATAATCTCTTTAGTTAATGCTCCATAATTTCCAGCCCATATTTCTGGTATTTTCTTCTTTCTAGTATATTTTACCATTTTAATTATCTCATGGATTTCGTTCATGAAAAAGGAAAAACCAACGATGTCCCATTTTTTCTCGGCTAATTTTTGTTGAAATTCTTTCCATGTAGGATATTCAAGTATTTCAATTTCAGGAATATTCTGTTTTATGAATCGTAATCCTGCTGATTCGATTCTAGGTAAAAAAAATTTGAATAATCTATTTTTTGAATTTGAACTAAGATAATCATATCTGGATTTTTTGTTCGGAAGATAAACTGTTGTAAATAAGATATTTTTTTCCATTGTCAAATGATTTTACTGCCTCCCATTAACGTTGTTTAGGACAAGTTTCGATAATTAATATTGTATTATGTATATTTATAAATTTGGGAATGATTTGGGAATAAATTGGTATTAATTTGGCAATTGGATTAATTCAGCTTTTTTTTCATTTTAAATTACAATAAATTTGAAAAAATATGATTAATTAAATTTTAATCACAAAATACTAAAATAATAAGATTGATTATTATGATGTCAAAAGAAAAGTAGAAAACGGTGATGATTAATTAAGCTCATCAGGCTATCGTCACATCATCACATAAATACACATTTTGAATAGCATTTAGAAGTTTAATTCCCTCTTCCATAGGTCGTTGAAATGCTTTTCTACCAGATATCATTCCCATACCACCAGCTCGTTTATTGATTACAGCAGTTCGAACCGCTTGTTGAAAATCATTTTCACCAGAGGCACCACCAGAATTTATCAATCCTGCTCTCCCATTATAATTATTAATGATCTGATAACGAGTTAGATCAATTGGATGATCGGTTGATAATTTAGTATATGCTTCATGATCATATTTTCCATATTTTTCTCTTTTATTAAGCACATCATATCCACCATTGATTGTTGGTTGTTTCTGTTTAATAATATCAGCTTCGATTGTAACCCCAAGGTGGTTAGCTTGACCAGTAAGATCAGCTGAACTATGATAATCTCTATTTTCAACTTTGTAAACACTATTTCTCAGGTAACACCAAAGAATGGTAGCCATGCCCAATTCATGGGCTTGATGAAATGCTTTACTTACTTCTTGGATTTGGCGGTCTGATTCTTTAGATCCAAAATATATTGTTGCTCCAACAGCAGCTGCACCAAGCTTCCAAGCCTGTTCCACCGATGCAAACATTATTTGATCATAATGATTTGGATAGGTTAATAATTCGTTGTGATTCAATTTTACTATGAATGGAATCTTATGTGCATATTTACGAGAAATTGAACCAAGAACTCCAAGAGTAGTTGCAACACCATTACATCCACCTTTTATGGCAAGAGTAATGATGTTTTCTGGATCAAAATATGCTGGATTTGGAGTAAAAGATGCCATAGCAGAATGTTCAATACCTTGATCAACCGGTAGAATGGATAGATATCCTGTTCCATTCAGCCGACCATGATTAAAAAAGGAAGCAAGATTTCTAAGGACTTGTTCGTTTCGATCTGAATCTTTGTATACTCGATCAATAAAATCTGGTCCAGGTAGATACAAATTTTCTTTTGGAATTTTATTACAATGATGGCTAAGCAGCCAGTCTGCCTCTTCTCCTAAATAATCTTGAATGGTTTCAATATCTGCATCATGCGATGAGTTGATCTGTTTAAGATTCTGCATAAAATTTCATCTCTCCTCAATATATAGCAAGCCATAGATTGATAAGTTATAAGTATTTCTCTTTGTCATTACAATTTATTATAAAATCTAGAAACATTTTATCTCATTTGAATGTTTAAAAAGTTGGATTGATTAAAATCCATTATTTTCAAATCGCTGACTGAGAACATTAATCATATCTTTAGTCATTCTGGAAATATCATAATCTGGTTTCCAATCCCATTCTTCTCTTGCAGCTGAATCATCGATCGTTTGAGGCCAGGATTCAGCGATTTTTTGTCGGAAATCTGGTTTATATTTGCATGTAAAATCAGGAATATGTTTTTTAATTTCATTTGCTAGTTCTTCAGCTGAAAAACTCATAGCGGTAACATTGAAATCACAATGGTGAATTAATCGCTTTGGGTCCGCCTCCATAAGATCAATAGTTGCTTTAATGCAGTCAGGCATGTACATCATTGGTAACATTGTATCTTTTTTTACAAAACAAGTATATTTCTTATTTTTAATTGCTTCATAAAAGATTTCGACTGCATAATCTGTTGTTCCTCCACCTGGAAGCGTTTCGTTACTGATAATACCTGGATATCTCATTCCTCGAATGTCAATGTTGAATTTTTTTGCATAATAATCCCCGAGAAGTTCTCCTGATACTTTTGTAACTCCATACATCGTCGTTGGTTTCAAAACTGTTTCCTGAGGAGTATTTTGTTTTGGTGTTTCAGGTCCAAAAACAGCAATTGAGCTTGGGACAAAGATACGGGTCAATTCATATTCCATAGCAAGTTCAAGAATATTATATAATCCGTTCATATTGACGTTCCAGCAAAGCTGAGGATGGTCTTCACCTACAGCTGAAAGGATTGCAGCCATGTTATAAATTGTGTCAATATCATATTTTTTAATCATTTCTTCGATTGTTTCTTTTTGGGTGACATCTATATATTCAAAAGGTCCTGACTTAAGGATGGTTTCACTTGGTTTGGTTTTTCTTCCAGTAGCTACGACATTATCATTTCCATATTTTTCACGAAGTGCCATAGTGAGTTCTGAACCTATTTGTCCTGCTGCGCCTGTGATTAATATTCGTTTCATTGCTTTTTGGCTCATAGACCTTTCAATCTCCTTGTTTGTTATTGCTGGGTTGAATTAGTATGGACTATACATATTTTGCTATAGATTAAAATTTGTTAGGAGTTTGAGACGAATAATTCAGAATTGTAAATATTCTATGATTTGTGGTTTATTTTGAAGTTTTTCAATAATATTTCCGTATTGTATTGTGCCAGTTACTGTTACGTGGTATCTCCAGTAATTTATGATAAATATTCTATTATAATGGATGTCTAAAGTATCCATTTTTAGGTTTCCACTTATTTTTCTTTCATTATTTTCATTGAATGTAAGAGTGAATGACTGTGGAATTGGTATTTTTTTCATTTTTTTATAATTAGTAGATTTGAATTTGATATTATTTGGATGTATGGAGGAAAAAAATGGTCTTTCTTCTTTTTCTTTGAATGATTTGTTTACCACTGTTATTAAATCTTGTTTGGTTTTTGAAGCAATAGTGTTTGCCCAGGTTATGTTTAGTGATTGTGATGAAATACGCCCCCAATACCATCCATTATTTTGAATAACGGTTGTTGGTGAATACCCCCAGTTGTGGTCATGGTATCCTTTGCCAGTGACTTGTATAGTTTTTCCATCAAAAGATAGTTTTCCTTTAACTCTAGCATTGGGAAGTGGAACAGTCCAACATGTTGATTTTGTTTCAATTTTCCATCCTTCCGTTAAGCCTGAAAACAAAAGATTAATTGATAATCCATCTATACTTTCATTTATGATATAATTCCACCTATTTAAATTATCATCATTTTTGATATAAAAAGTTAAAGATTTGTTATCATTTATGATAAAATCTGGATTATTATTATCAATATTGATATCAGACAGGAGATAAAGTTTTAATTTTTCTTTAATTATTTTGCCATTTCTGTATAGGTTTATTCTTGTTTGAAGAATTCCTCTTCCTCTAATATGATAGATTCTAAAACCTATATGAATACTTAAGCCATTTTCGAAGACCGCATCAAAATACCACCATTCAATATCTAACAAATACTTTGACCCATGAAACGTATCATCTCTTGGAATAATGGGTTTAGCAGGTAAATAGCGATATTCAATGTTAGTAGATTGATTCATATTTAATAGTTAATATTAATTTTTATCGTATATTTTTTTCTTTCGATGGTTTTAAATGTGATTTTAGTTTCTATCATAGCTATTATGGTCCGCGAATATCTAAAGTTAGCAAGATCATTTAATGCGGTTCTAACAGGCATCTCACCAGTAATGGGAGCCATAGCTATGAAGCAATATGATATAATCATACTTTTAATTTTGTTTCTCATCGGTTTTTTGGGACATACATTTGGCTTTGTATTCAATGACATAATAGATTTTAAAATTGACAAAACCTCAAAAGAAATAAGTGATAGACCTTTAATCAGTGGAACAATTTCATTAAAAAAAGCTTGGATTTTTGCAATCCTCTGTATACTCCTAGCATTTACCATAGCATGGTATTTAGCATTTATTACATCAATTTATTATCCTTTGATCATTCTTGCAATTTCTGCATCCAGTATTTTTCTCTATGATCTTATTAGTAAAAAATTACCATTTATGGATATTTTTGTTGCGCTTGGTATCTTCTTCTTTATCCTTTATGGGGCTTCAACACAAGCGGATAATTTTTCAGGTATTACGCTGCTTGCATGGATCGTTTGCGTCCTTGGATCAATTCAAGTTTTGTTCATGCAAATTGTAGCGGGTGGCTTAAAAGATATAGAGAATGATTACAAAAGTGGAGCAAAAACAGCAGCTGTTACATTAGGAGTACGAGTTACAAATAAAAGATTACACACATCTTTATCATTTCAAGCACTTGCTTTTGGCATACAAATATTTGATATAGTCCTCGTTTTCACTCCTTTTTTTATCATAGACAGATTTCTCGAGTCAATTTATTTAGCCATGTTTCAATGGTTAACATTAGGAGTAATAAGTGGCATGATGCTTTTCTTCTCTTACAAACTTATGAACATGAAAACATTTGATCGAAAAAAGGCAAGAACATATATCGGAAGCCATTATATGATTAATTTTGCTTTGGTTCCAATAATGTTAATGACATTAAATCTATGGGCTGGAATTCTTGTGTTTTTTCCTGCCCTAGGATTTTTATTATCAAATATCATCCTTCACGGAACACTAATGCAACCAAAAACCATGTGAAAAAAGAAAAAACTCAAATACTGAGGTTTTTTTCTAAACATATATGGGAAAAATTTCAGATTACCTTGTATTATTACGATTTCCTGGTCTTGGTGGCCTTGCGATTCCACCAGTTATTGCAGCGGTGAGTATTGGAACATTTGATTTATTCACTCTAATTTTACTCTTTTTATTAGGTTCATATTCCTCAATTTTTGGATTTGTTCTCAATGATTTCATTGACGTTGACGTTGATAAGAAATCAAAAGAGCTCAAAGATCGACCTTTAGTGAGTGGCGCTATATCAAAACAATCAGCACTATGGATTTGTTTTACAATGATTATGCTCACTTTTCTAACTTATTTTATATTATTCTATGGAGAAAAAATAACTTATCTCAGATTTATTTCTGTCATTTGTATATTGATTGCTTGGCTGTTAGGAAGTATCTATGATGTATATGGAAAGAAGATATTTGCTTCAGATATCCTTGTTGCATTATCTGTAGCTTTTATCTTTTTGATTGGTGTTTTTGCTTTAGATAAGGAACCTACAATATTTACATGGGTTATATTTATTTTAACTTTCAATAACCTGTTCCACATGAATGCAATTGAAGGGGGAATCAAAGATGCAGATCATGATGTTTATATGAACGTAAATAACATTGCCCTTCGTTCAGGGGTAAAAGTAGATGGAAAAAATCTGTTTATTCCAAGATCTTTTAAAATTCTTGGTATGAGTGTGCGAATAAGTTCGATATTTCTATTATTCCTACCTTTTGTAATCTTTCAAAAATCTTACTATGTATGGCAACTTTTCTTATTAGCAATTGCATCTTTAGGAGTACTGTTTTTTAGTATTCGATTGCTTACAATGAAAGAGTTTGATAGAAATAAAATTCGAAAATTTATTAGCATACAGTCTTTTCTCCGTTATTCACTTGTTCCACTTATGCTTCTTTCAGTAATTGATATTATTCCAGCTGTGATTCTTATTATTTTTCCAATTGCATGGTATATTGTGTTTACTCCATTTACGGGTGTGAAACTATTTCAACCTAGGATGTAGAAATCATGGTTCATAGTACACAAAAATCGATTTGTATCATAGGAGCAGGAATTTCGGGTCTTACTGCTGCAGCACTTCTTTCTAAAAAAGGATATAATGTAACTGTTTATGAAAAAGAAGCAATAGTTGGGGGAAGAGCACTTTCATTGAATGGTGGTTCGTTAACAGAAGAAAATTATTTAGCAATTCTCTCTCAATATCATTCATCTATAGCTTTTACAGAACCGGAATTAAACACGATAATGCAGGATAAATCGTTAGATGGATATAAAATAGATTTAGGTTATCATGCCATTGGCGGGGGTGTTCTTTCCAATTTAAATGATGTGTTACAGGAATTTGATGAACATGTAGACTTCCTAGAGTCTTATGTTGGTTTTATTGATAAAAACAGATACCAATTTCCCTTCTTATCAAAAATTGATAAGTTGAAAATACTTCCCAATATCCTTAGGTTGTTATTTGCCAGTGAAAAAACACTCAAAAGACTTGATGAAGTATCGATAACTGAAACTATAAAAAAATATGGTAAGGGGAATATGAAACTTATTTTAGAGATTTTCTCAAGATCAATTACCACAGTAAACAACCTAGATAGAATTTCTACGGGTGAAATGTTTCGAGCACAAAGAAATCTTTATCGAGGATCAAAACCTGTCGGATATCCAAAAGGTGGGTTAAATGCTATTCATCAAAGACTCGCAGATATCATAAGAAATAATGGTGGTAATATAAAGTTGAAAACGCCTGTAGAAAAAATTATAATAAAAAATGGTAAAGCAGTCAATGTTAAGATAAACGGAAAAATTCAATCGTATGATTATTTTATTTATTCAGGATTATTGCAGTCTTTTTTTTCTATTGTTGATGAATCTAAATTTCCATTTAAGTATGTAACTACATTAAAAGGTTTAACCGGAACAGGCAGTCTCAGTGCGTATTATTCACTAAAAAATATGCCTGTTGATTTAATAGGAAAAACGTTTCATTTTATTGAACGTGATGCTGGGGTGGATGGAAAAGATGCAGTTGGTATGATTGATTTTATGGCGGCTCATCCTGAATCAAAGATAAGTCCTTCGGGTGAGAAAGTAATCCAAGCTTATATTATTTGTACACCTGAGGAAGCAAAAAATAGAGATGTGTTAATTCGATTAAAAAAAGTTCTTGATAAGAATCTAAATCGATTAATTCCAGAGTATAAAAAACAATTAAATTGGGCGTTATATCCTGCTGTTTGGCATTTGGATGGAGTCGCAAAAACAATTGATAATCCAAAACCGGAGATTCATACGCCTATAAAAAATTTATTTGTGATTGGTGATGGAGTTAAAGCACCGGGTATAGGATTTAACTGTGCATTGAATAGTGCAAGAAAACTAGATACAAAATATTTTTAATAGGAAAAAAGAATCAACCCTTAATCTTTTTAAATTAAAGGAGTATGTATTTATTAGAGAAAAGATAAGTATTCCTTTGAATAATACTTAGAAAATTATATTACTCTTTTCTGTGTATTTAGTAGTTATAATAGGTAACCAATTGTAAAATAATATTTATATAATATTATAAATTAAGTTATTATGATGGCGCCTATTACAAAACTAGTTTATGAACAAAACAATAAAGAGGTTATACCCGTCATCAGAATTAAAGAGGTAAAAAAAGATACTTTAAAAGAATTTTTCAGGATTCCATGGAAAGTATATCAGAACAACCCTTTTTGGGTTCCTCCCTTTTGGAGTGAATTCAAAGAATTTTTTAAACAAGACAATCCTTTCTGGAATCATTCGGAAAAAAAGCTTTATATATCATATAAAAATGATGAACCAGTTGGACGAATTGCTGCTATTATAGACCATCGATATTGTCAATATCAAAAGAAAAAAATTGGTTTTTTTGGTTTTTTTGAATGCATAAATGATTTTGAAGTTGCAAATGAATTATTTTCAGAAGCGGAAAAATGGTTATCATCAAAAGAAATGACTATTATGCAAGGGCCAATTGATGGACGAGTAGATAATGGATGTGGATTCCTTTACCAGGGATTCAACCATTTACCAAGTCTTTTATCGACTTACTCTCAAAAATATTATCTATCTTTTGCAAAAAAATATGGTCTGAAGAAATCAAGAGATCAAATAACATATTATATTGATTTAACAAAACCGTTACCCCATCAGTTAAAAGAAAAAGCTGAACAATGTAGATCCGATGGATTTTCCATCCGCCAATTCAAACGTTTTCGAACAAAAAAGGAATTAGCTTGGTGGGTTGATTTATTTCTGGATACATTTTCAGATCATTGGGGATATGTACCAGTTTCACCAGAGGAAGTCACAAAGAGATTTGGTGTGAAACAATTACAATGGTTTGTAGATACGGATTTCTTTTTAATTGCTGAATATAACAATAAACCCGTAGCTTATCTTTGGGCCATACCCGAATATAATCAACTTTTCCATTCAATGAATGGAAAATTAGATTTCCCTCAATTATTAAAATTTTTATGGAAAAAAAACAATATCACAAAAGGTAAATTACATCTTATAGGAGTAAAAGAAAAGTTTAGGGGAAAACAAATTGCCTCACTTCTCAATTATGAAGCACTACGAAAAATGAAAGATGAAGGATATGTTGGTGCTGAGATTGGTTGGGTTGATGAAAAAAATAAAGATGCTCATAAAATTATTAAAATAACTGAAGCTGAAATCCTAAAAAAACATCGGGTTTTTGAAAAACACATTTTAATCTAATAAAGGAGTGATTTAGTGAATAAGTTAAAAATCAGAAAAAATAAACACATGTTTATTTTCGTTTTATTCATTTTATTCTTTTCCTTATTTTCAATTAACCCATGTATTTCAGGTCAACCTTTATGGGATGAAGATTGGTCCTTTATGCAGCAAATTGATATCCCTATAGATACCTCTTTGGATGCTGCGAAATATCAACCGATTGATTTCAGAATGAATTTTAAATCAACGTGTTGGGCAAAAAATGAACAAGTTCATTCCATTCGTGTCTGTTGTTGGGATGGAAGTAGCTGGCATGAACTTGAATCTCAAATCTATGATTTGCAATATACTAATGAACCATACATTTCAGCGTGTAGCATTGTCTTTCTGATCCCCGAATTTGCAGATGGAAAGGAACAATACTATGTGTATTATGATGATTCAGAAACTTCTTCTCCTAATTATCCAAATCATATAACCTATGATGAGTCATCGTACTATTATGAACCTATTTCAGGGTATCCTCTGGTTTCAGATTATTACGAGATAAGAGATGATGGACTGATTAGTTACATGTTATCCTACGAAGGCAAGTTCATGGGGTATAATACAGGTCAACATGTGTATAAAATGCTGGATGGAACAACAAAATTAGTTCCCAAAAATGCTGAATTATTTGCTGGATTTGATTTTAAATATTGTTATGATGAAGGATTATTTGATTATAGTTCAACAAGTCAAAAACTTGTATCCAAAGAAATATTTACCGCAGGCAATCTAATGATTGAAATTGGTATTGTAAGTACATCAAAATTCAATGATTTGCAAACAACTGCTACTTACAAATATTATCATTGTCCTTCTTCAACGAAGCGTATTCATGTTCATGTAACTCATGAAGCATTAGAAACAATAGAGGTTTATTCAGATGCAAACACAGATGGTATTTTCGCTTCACTTCAAGCAGGAGGACCAAAAAGTAGATCCATTGAAGAATTAAATATTGGTGAAATACTTCCAAAGCTTCATTTTATTAATGAAATGAACACGTTAACCTCTTATCCAATAGATACTGATCCTGAATATATAAAGGGTGATCCCGACATACGAATTATTCGTGTTGAGGATGACGCGGACCTTGGTGATGATGCTTGGGTTTCATTTGATGAAGGTGAAGTAGGTAAGGCTCATGCGTTAATGTTTGACTCAAATGAGGTTGTTCAGAGTGATTTAGATGAAACAGATGGATTGCAAATTAATGTATTTGAAATGGATTATCCACATTTAGCCGGTCTTGAAAACAATATAGCAACAGTGCAGGTTGGAAGAAATTCTGTAGAGCCAAATGAGGGTCATGATTTATCGATTCCAAAAGGATTTACAGTAGAATTTAATGCTGCATTTTTTTCATCACCCGAGCAAGGATATCCTTCAGTGCAATCTGAATATCAACTCTTTCAAGAGATAGTGAAATTAAAGCCAAAAACAACTGCTGACATAGAATCCGATGTTGAAGATGAACCTCAATATGATTTAACAGTGTATGTTCATAATGAACAGGCATTTCCATTTGGGTCTAGCCTTTCTGCTGCACTTGGATTCAACTTTTCGTATCTTACTGTAGAATTGTATAAACAAAACAATTTTGCTTACTCTCAAAATGCTGTTAATATTCCATTAAATGCCTTAGCTGAATTAAAAGATCCAACATTTGTTGAACAAATAAAAGCTATGGTTAATATTATTGATTATCGAAACATATCTCTTTTTAAAAAGGCAACTTTTTCTGATGTAACAAAAGGCACCTACGTTGTAAAAGTCTATAAGGAACATCCACTATTTTCATCAAACCGTGAATTTATTGGCTATGGGATTGTCGATGTTCAGGGGGATCAGAACACCCGTATTTGGTGTAGAAAAGAATCGTTTATTGAAGTTTCACTTACAGATCAATATAATGAAAAAATCTCTGATGCAAAAGTTTTTTTAAAACACGATAATCAAACGATTTCTTCTTCAATTACAGATAAGTCAGGTGAAGTATTGCTTTCCGCACCTACCCAAAATGAACACTATGCTTTAATAATTACATATAATGATCAAACAGTATATCAAGAATCCGTGAAATTACCTGTTCTCCCAAGGATAAACAGACTACAAAAATCAATCATTCTCCAACGTTATAACATACAGCTTTCAGTAAAAGACACTTGGAATCAAATTCCTTTTGTTGATCTTCAGCCAACTCTTTCTGTAGAAAAAAATAATGATTCTCTTATCCAACCAGAATTAAATCAAGATTGTTATCTATTTTCCAATTTACCTTCAAACACGTATCGACTTCGATTATCTTTTAAGTCATTTAACGTTGAAAAAATAATACAATTAACAGATGATACACATATTGAAGTAGAATTCCCTGCAGAATTCCCGGTTTCTGTTTCTATTCGAGACATCAGAGGAAATAATTTACCAGAGACAACCCTAGTTATACAACGAAATAATAAAGAACAACGAGTACAACTGGATTCCTCTGATTCAACTATTGCCCTTCCCCCAGGAGAATATACAATCACAGTATACGATGATGATAAGGAAATTGGCGTTCAAACTATTGAAGTATATGGTGGAAAAAATGTACATGTGATTACTCATCAAGAACCTTTTTATCCAATCCTTGCAGCAATTGTATGTAGTCTTTTCATAATATTATCTCTTGCTTATTTATTTATTTGGGGAGATAAAACATATATGCCCCTCATTTTAATCATTGCACTCCTTCTCCTCTCACTCTTTTTGCCTTGGTGGGAGTTACAGGGTGATTCAGCTGATTTTGAAACATCAACACAACTTTTTTTCGTCCCACAAAATATGATTACCACATATCACTCAGACGAAAGTATGACTGGAGAAATGGCTTATTTACCAGACGAAATAATGATGTTAATATCTGTTATTATTATTGCCACTGTAACGAGTAGTATTTTGATAATAATAAGCCAATATGTAAAAAAGAGAACTTCAGCCAAACAACGCTATCAAAAGATATTTATGCTTACTATTTTGTTTTTACTTCTTGCTAGTTTAGTTGGATTTCTTTTTGCAATGAATGAAGTCAGTAGGATTAGTGTCGGTAGTATTATTGGTTCAGGTAAAGTTGAATTTGGTGTTCCAGGAGAATCAAGTTTATATAATGTGAATTGCACATGGGGTCCTTCATTAGGTTTTTATTTCTTTCTGATAGCGACGATCGTATATCTTAGCCAAATTATTTATAACATAGTTAAACGATTGTGGAAAAAGAATGAACCGGAATAATCAAAATAAGAATAACCGAAATATTCAGCATCCTTTATTCGGTGTTTCTATTAAAAACTGGATACAGTTACTTGACATTAACGGGGGAGTAGATAGACAATTTCTTGATCGAGCAGCGTTTATTACTCTTGGATCTGTAGCTACTGCTCCTTCTAGAGTAATGTTTCAGCTTTTATATGAAAAAAAAATCAAATCATTTCAGATGAACCATTCACCAGTTTTTATTATCGGTCATTGGAGAAGTGGAACAACCTATCTTCATGAGTTATTAAGTGCTGATCCGCAATTTTGTTACGTTTCACTTTGGAATACAATGCTTCCTAATAGTTTTCCTTTATTTGAATCATCAAAAGAATTCCTTGCAAATTTCCTTCCCAGAACCAGGCCTATGGATAACATTGAAGTTGAAATTAATGGACCATATGAGGAAGAAGCAGGAATTGCGGTGTTATCAAAATGGTCATTTTTTCATGCGTTACATTTTCCAAAAAATGCTGAGGAACAATACCTGAAATCAATTCATTTTACTGATTTATCTGAAAAAGAGAAAAAAGAATGGAAAAAAATGTATTTAAATTTCATGAAAACTGTTGTTTATACAAACCAAGGAAAACGATTACTCCTAAAAGATCCTGCAAATACTGCTCGTATTCCCGTTTTGTTAGAGTTATTTCCCAAAGCTAAGTTTATTCATATTTATAGAAACCCATATAAAGTCTATAAGTCAACGGTGAAGATGAGAAATAAAGTTCTCACTAGACTCGCGTTACAAAAAGGAAATGAAACTGAAATTGAACAACAAGTGATTGATAATTATAAACGGTTGATGAAAAGTTATTTCGAACAAAAAAAATCGATTCCAAATGATCATCTAATTGAAATCCGATATGAAGATTTGGTAAAAAACCCAATGAAACAAGTGGATTCAATTTACAATCAACTTAACCTTGAGTTGACTGATGATGCAAAAAAGGAAATGAATAAATATCTTGAAAGAAAAAAGGATTACAAGACAAATAAATATTCATTTGAAGACCGGATTATAAAACGAGTGAAAAAAGAATGGAATTTTACAATCGAGAAATGGAATTATAATCCTCCAAAATAACGGTTTAAATATTATAAGAACAGGTGTTTTTAAATGTTAAATGATTATTTGTAAATGCTCTTTTTCAATGCTTTTGAAGTTAGTATTGTATTGTGAGAAGAAATGAGAAAAGAAATTGGGAAAAAGATTAAAGTTGCAATTCTTGCAGAAGAACCAGTAGGATGGGGTTCAGGTAAACATTATTTTCCAATTATTCTTGATAATTATACTTGGAAAACACAGAATGGAATTTATCAAATTCAGACGGTTACTGTTACTGATAAAGATATCATTAATAATATGTTATTGAAAGAATCCTTTGATGTATTATTGATTCCTGGCGGAGGTGTTGGAGATGGAGCGTGTCTTACAAAAGGATTCAACACCATTCCATCTGTGAAAAAATGGAAAAAGAATATCAAGCGATTCATTCAGCACGGTGGAGGTTTTGTTGGTATTTGCGGAGGAACTGCGCTTATCACTTCTTTGGTAACTGATTGTAAATCCAAGACCTTTGTTGAAAAACAATATCATAAAAGTGCTATTGGGGTATCAACTGTTAAATCATATTATCCTCATTTAGCATTTCCTCTTTTTTATTTGAAGCAACAGAAGCATCCTGAACGAGTTGGGGCAGCTGCTTATGTGTTTTCATTTCACCCTGGATTTACAGATGATGGTAGATATCTATTTACTGCAGGTGTCCCAGTTGATTTTAAAATCGATAAATATCACAGTTTTTTCCGAGGATATGAGAAAGATGTTTTACGAATGAGATGGTGGGGTGGACCAGGTTTACTTTTGTCTGAAGAAAACAAGCGCGATATTACTGTTCTTGCATCATATCCTGAAAAGGATTTTTCACAACAACCGGAAACTAGGATTCACGCCTGGGTATATGTTGGAGGTTTACATGGATTGATCAAGGGATTAAAAAAGGCGTTATATTTTATAAAGAATAATCAATATTCATTTACAAAATTATTCACTCTTCTTTTTTATTTTGCGGGTGATTGGAAAAAAAGTAAGAAAGATATAAATTTACGTGTTGCCAATAAAGCAGCGATAATACAAGAAACATATCCAAATGAACACAAAGGTAGAATGTTTTTATGTTCAACTCATCCTGAATATATGATTTGGGATGGTGGATATATCACGGAAAGGGATGATAGAAGGTTCAATTGTATTGCGGATGGATTTCATCAATGGAAAGATATCAAAGGTTTTTCAAAAGATGGAATAAAAGAGTTAACTTCAACTTGGTGGGTAGTAAGAAGAGCTGTTGCCTGGGCAGCAAAAGTCCCTGAGCAAGATTATCCGCCCATAGAAAAAGTAAATAGCTCAGATGAAGAAGTTAAAAGGCTTGCACAAGATTTATTTTGGAATAAACGCATTAAAAGTCAGATAGAAGATATATGAGTTGAATGGAGGGTAATGGTGAAAAAAAATCAACAAAAGAACCTTGGAAATCAATCAAATTTAAGGATTCATCCATTCAATTTTTTAAAAAGTTGGCGATCGCTTCCAGCTTATGAACTAATTGGTTATGTCTTTATGTTTTCAGGTATTCAACTTCTTGCCTATCAACTTCAATTGTTTTCTCCTTCGTTTGTTATTGATTTTTTCTCTTGTATTATTGCATTGTATACTGGTTTCTTTGCTGCGCTTATTTGGAATGATATCACTGATTCTGATATTGATCGAATCGTTCATCCTACCCGGCCGATTCCTTCTGATCGGATTAGCCCCACTCGATTTTTTTGTATTGGTGTGATCTTAGCAATACTTACTCTCCTGTTCTCTTTTATTGTAAACTTGTATTTTTTTATAGCAGTCATTTTCCTTGCTATATTTGTCACAATCCATAATAAATACCTGAAACGAAAGATGCATATTCCTGCATATTCCGAAATTTTTACCCCTATACAGTGGGCTATGGTTCCAGTTCTTTGTTTTTTAAGTATGCGAAATTTTTCGATATTTCCTTTGATTTATCTAGTTCTATTTACGTATTTTTCCATTAGTTCCCATGATATTGTTGAAGGAATCCATGATTTTAAAGGGGATAAAAAAAGTGGTGTTCAAACATATGCGGTTTCTTTTGGTGTACAAAAAGCAGTTTTTATCTCATTGATTTGGTTTGTTCTATCTGGTATCTTTGCTGTTTTCCTTTTCATATATTCTTTTGTTAGTATTCTATTTCTTGTGTTATTTTTTATTCTTTTTGTATATACTGCATATTCGTATGTTACATTCATCAAAAAAATAAGATTTGATAGTGTTTTAGGTGAAAAGCAGAGTATGATCCTTGGGAGAAAGGGGTATAATTATTTTCTATTTACTTACATAATCATTTTTTTTGACGTTGTTATAAAGTATTATTTGTCAGGTTTTTTCCTTATATGATTTTTTCTGTATTCTAGGATGATGTAGTTTTCCTTTGTATTGATACAATTTTTAATTCGCCTATTGCAAAACAGGTAAAATCTTTAATTTTTTCAGGTGGATAGACATATACTTTGTACAAACCAAATGCGTAAGCTTGTTCATATTTTTTCTTTAATTCTTTTGTGTATTTTTTACAGATTTTTTTCCATGTTGGAGTATTGTTTTGTTCCGGTGAACATACTGAAACTTGACTCTCCTCAATTTCAAACATATCTCATCTCTCACAACTAAAATTAATATTATACTTTATCTATATAAATCTTTTTTATTAATTAAATTTTTATAAGTTAATGATCAATTTTATGTTTTATCCGAAAAATGAGTGTTTGTATTTTTTTAGGATGAATCAATCTACGGAAAAAAATGTTTATTATTCTTAATTTGAACGAACAATTGTAAACAACTTTTTAATAGAGGAATATTATTTTTTTGGATTGAAGAAAAACTTCAGGGGAACCAGATGAAAATATTTAATAGAGATAATCTAAGTGATCGTTCGGATATTACTCAAGTATGGAATATTTCAAGCAAAGACTTGGAAAAAATTAGTGAAACTATGATTTCACTTGAGAACAAATTGGATCAACAATATAAGGGTCATTATTTTGATTATCAATTAGTTGATGATTTTTTTCAAGGTCTATCTGATGCTGAAAAAGCTATGATTTTCGTTTATGGTCAATTAGTTCATGATCGTATTTATAAAAAAAACCTTTAATTCAAAAAAATATCAACAATTTTTTTAATCCCTTCCGTTATTTTTTTTAAATAAATCAGTTACACACTGGTTTTAAATGGTTGTGGTTTTTCTCAATTTTTATTTTGCTTTATAATGTAGGAGGTAGAAGAAGGGAATTTACTTTCTTAGGAGGAAAATTAAAAACGAGATATATAAACGTTAAAGGATTTTATAAATTCCCTAAGTTTTTCCCTCCTCCTTTTCAGGGGGCATGGTTCCACAGAATGGAGTAAGGGGGATTCTTCACCTCCCTCTTCTATTCCTCCAATTATATAACTAATATCATGTATTTAAATTTTATTACTATAATATTCAATTACTATCTATTATATGATATTAATAAAACATAAATAATTACAATTTGTAAAAATATAAATTTTTATTAAAATTAGAAAAGATCATGATTATTAACTTTGTGTAAACTAGAACTTCTTAACT
>CAZOPW010000049.1:0-16492 GCA_964581795.1 uncultured Thermoplasmatales archaeon
TAAGATTAATATCACTACTATTTTGAGGTTGATCTGGAGGAATCAATAAATATGTGATAGTCTCATTTGATTCATGGAAAAGATTTTCCTCGTCTGATGGGAAAACTTGCATTTTCACGGACAGAGAAAGAGAAGCATTTTTCTTAAATGAAGAATTAGTTGAAATATCTACATAAAACTTACCACTACCCTCGGGGGATACATCTAAATAGTCCGGATAAAAGCTTACTATTACATTATCTGGAGCTGATACTAACATTGGTCTAAATCTTGTTTTTTTATTTGAATTGCATTGGAAATTAAAGGAAGTACGTGTATTATTCTCATATGAGAGTTTAATTGATGTATCACTAGCGGGTATAAGGTCTACATCTGGATTATATTGAGGTGTAAAAACAATATCTACTTCAGTGCTGAATTCATTAATCCGTCCGATTGCTCCACAGGATGCTCTAAGTTTAAATAGATACGGTTGAGCTGGAGCTAATTCAGAAGGAGTAATAGATAATGTTATCTGTTCCTCAATAGGATCATCCTCAACTGGTATATCAACTGAAATTTGATTAGTGGATAAGGAAATATCTGCCCATGATGGCAGTTCAAGTATTGAGAGATTAATTGTCTGTTGAGGAGCAGTCATACTACCATACAAAACTAAATTTCTTAGTCTCCAAGGAAAAAATTGCATAAAATCAGAAGGAATATCTGATTTATATGTAACGGTAATCGATACTTGTGTTGTTTTTTCCAATTCCAAGTCCTTATTTAATGATGTAGTATCATATGAAAGTTGAATATAAGAACTATAACTGAGAATCTGTGGACGATTAACTGTATCATTTGCTTGTATACTCATTGATAAAAAGAATAGAGAAATGAAAAAGAAAATGGAGATGATTGTTTTGTATTTACAATTCATTACATGAACCTCCCAACTAAATCATAATAATATAAATACTACAAAATATTTAAATATTTACTCCATTGTTTCAATCTTTCATATTCACTTATATTTATATTAAAAATTATGTTTTCAAACGTTATTTAAATAGTGAGTAACCTTTTTAATACGATTCGAAATACAGGTTGATACCCAATTTATGGGAGGTAGTTAATTATGGTAAAGGTATCTGCATTCAAAGGAATCACATACAATAAAGAGAAAATAAAAGATTTAGACAAAGTTATGTCTCCACCTTACGATATCATTTCACCAAAAAAACAAGATCAGTTATATGAAAATAATCCATACAATTTCGTCAGATTAATTCTTGGGAAACAATACCCAAATGACTCAGATGACAACAATCGGTATACTCGAGCGGAAAAAGATTTTCAACAATGGCAACAAGAAAAAATTTTAATTGGATCAGACAAGGAAGCACTTTACCCTTATAAAATCACATACACCTTAAATGGTGAAGAAAAAACCATGAATGGATTTTTCATTTTACTTCGAATTGATAAAAAATATGAGAAAGTTAAAGCTCATGAACGAACCCTTTCCAAACCAAAAGCAGATCGATTAAATCTAATGAGAGCTTGTTATGCAAATCTTGAACCAATTCAATTGCTTTACATTGATGAACAAGATTCCATTCATCAAACAATTCAACAAGCTCTATCAAATGAAGCTTTTATCAACGTTACTGGATATGACGGATTCAATCATTCAATTTGGAAAATAACCGATAATTCAGTGATTAATAAAGTGAAAGAAAATCTTGACGATGAAATTTTATTTATTGCTGATGGTCACCATCGTTATCAAACAGCAATTAATTACGCAAATGAAATGGAGGAAAACACAGGGAATACAGATCCTGATGCACCATTTCAATACCGGATGGTAATTTTGGCAAACATGTTTGATGAAGGACTTGCCATTCTTCCAACGCATCGGTTACTGCATCTTCCAAAGAATTTTAATAAAGAAAAACTCCACAATGATTTGAAAGATTATTTCAATGTTGAAATATTCAGTCGAGATCAATCGCTTCCTGAAACACAACTTGCTAATAAAATCAAAAAGCAAATTGAAACAGAATCTGAACATAAATTTGCGGTTTTATTTAAGGATGAGTACATTGTTCTTACGTTAAAAGATGAATCTGTAATGGATTCTTTAGCTAAACATCGATCTGAAACATGGAGAAAACTTGATGTATCTATCCTTCACAAAATTGTTATTGAAGAAATCATGGGCATAACTCAAGATACACTTGAAGATCACGTTAAGTATACTCGTGAAGATGAAGAAGCAATTGAAGTCGTTGACGACAGAAGTTTTGATTGCTCCATTATCATGAATGCAACAAAAATAGAAGAACTCAAGGCAATTGCTGATGCTGGGGAACATATGCCACAGAAATCAACGTATTTCCTTCCTAAAATGCTTTCAGGGCTTGTCATGTATAATATGAAGACTAAAGAAGAATAATCTCTTCTTTTTTCATTATTTTTTTAAGGTGATGAGTTAGCTTAATATACAAGCATAGTATGCACAACTAATGCTATGAGCATTATTGAAATCCTTGTTATTCTTATCGGAATCTTAGGAATCTATGCTGTTGGAACGTTTTATTTAAAGAAAAAAGGTTATTTTGAAAAATATAACATTAACTTTTACGGACCCGCCTTAATGGTTCGAACAAAAAGAGGAGTGGGATTTCTTAAACGAATAGCTCAACATACCAGGTTTTGGCATGGATATGGTAAGATTGCAGTTGTTGTTTGTTTTATCATGATGATTTTAATGGTTCTTTTAGTCATTGCAAACATGTGGGCGGTACTTGAATTTACTCCAGAACAACAAGAAGCTCTCCCCGGAATTGAATTTGGTCTTATTTTACCGGGTATCAATCCAATCCTTCCACTCGATTATATTTTTTATATTATCCTTGCACTGGTTATCGGAATTATCGTTCATGAATTCTCTCATGGAATTCTTACGTTCGCTCATGGATTAAAAGTCAAATCACTTGGGTTACTTTATTTAATTGTACCATTAGGAGCATTTTGTGAACCTGATGAAGATGAATTACAGGAAACATCAAAAAGAAAACGAATGCAAGTCTACGCAGCAGGTCCAATGTCAAATTTTGTCATTGCCCTTATCGCGCTACTTCTTTTTTCATATGTTGGCATGGCAGCAGTTCAACCAATCGAAGGAGTTCATGTTGCATATGCTATTGAGGATAGTCCAGCTGAAAAAATAGGACTCTCAGCTGGTACGGTCGTAACATCTTTAAATAATACTCCTGTGGAAAATGCTTCAGATTTTGTTCAAGTTATGGATAAGGTTTCAGTGAATCAAACCATTCCTATCACGTATTATAAGGACAGATCTGAAATTGAAACAACAATTACTGCAGCACCTCGATCTGAATTTTCAAATAATAAGAGTCAAGAAAACATGAGTTTTGTTGGAATTGGATTTAATAATTATGTAAATAATTTTGTAAACTCATTAAAAAATCCGCTTTCAAGCACCGATGGACTCATTGTTATGTATTCACTTCCACTTTTAGGTTATTTCATTGGTTATAATCCATTAGTAAGCCCATATACACAAGGATTACAACTAACCGGGATTGCTTCAGTTCTTCCAGATTCATTATTTTGGATTGCATTAAACGCACTTTTTTGGATTTTCTGGTTAAATTTACTCCTCGGATTTTTCAATGTTTTACCCATGGTTCCATTAGATGGTGGATTTCTATTCAATGATAGTGTTCGATTTACCATTCAACGATTCAGGAAAAATCTTAGTGAGGAACGGGTTGAAACAATTGTAAAACAAATTACATTATTTATTTCACTAATCATTCTATTCCTTGTTCTCTTCCCATGGTTAGTAAAATATATTTAATATGAAAGTAGAAAAATTGAAAAAAGAAGAAAAAAATGTTTTTTTATTCTGAAATAACAACTCTGCAGGGAGATGGAAGCTTCATTCCAGCTTTTCTCAATGCATTTTTTGCTAATGGTATGAATTGTGGATGAGTTTCAATTGAAATCACTTCTTGATTTCTATTCACATGAGCGGCAGAACCAACAATTTTACCATATGATTGTCTCATACCCTGAGAAACACGATCAGCACCCGCACCAGTTGCTTGTTTATTTTCACGTAAAATAACATGCGGAAATACTAATACACGTAATCGATAATTCGTTAATCCCGCTTTTTTTTCCATGTATCTATTCGATGTAATACGTGCTGATTCTAATGCACCATGACGAGCCTGACATTGTTCTTCAGAAACTAAACTAAGTTTGACTGGAAATGATGCTTGTTTATTTCCATTGACAAATTGAGTAATTCGTGGATTTGGAATACCACCCATATATTCCTTCCTGGTGGTAAGTTGTCCTCGAACATACCGGTACATACTTCCTGGTTTACGTGCCATTGTTCACAACCCTATTAATAATTATAACGGAGAGGTGAATATGTACATGGTGTTTATAACTTTTATTGCTCAAATCCATGAAAACGATGGTAAAATACTATGATTTCTTCCATATTGAACAACTCTATAATAGTTTATAAATAATTAAGAGGATACATATTCAACTTAGAATCCAAAAGGATTTAAAAAAACCATCTTTTACCATGTATTCGATGTATACGATATTAGATCTTAAAAAACAATTAACTACCGAATTAAAAAAAACATTACAATCAATTAACTTTCCAGATACTATACGACTGGAAACTCCCTCTTCCCCTGAATTTGGAGATATTGCGTTTCCTTGTTTTTCACTTTGTAAAATAAGTAAAAAATCACCAGAAGACACTGCAAAGCAAATAGCAAATAATCTATTATTACCCAAAGGAATAAAAAAATATGAAATTCATAGTGGCTATCTAAATTTTTGGTTTGATGAAAAAAAAATCCTGTCTGAATCACTTTCAAACATTCTTTCAGCAAAAGAAAAATATGGTAAATTAGAAAAGAAACAAAAAAAGGTGATCGTGGAACATACTTCAGCAAACCCAAATGGACCGTTACATGTAGGACGCGCTCGTAATCCAATCATTGGAGATACAATAGCTCGTTTAATGAACGCAGCTGGATACATAGTAGAGACTCAGTTTTACCTTGATGACCTTGGTAAACAAGTTGCAATTCTGACATGGGCAATTCATCATCTCAAAGAAAAAGAATTATCAGAAAAAACTCGTGATAAACCAGACCATCATGCAGTCAGATTTTATCAAAAAGCTCATGATCTAATGAAAAAAGATGAACAGATTAAACAAGAAATTGATACTCTAGTTCATCAAAGTGAACTGGGAGATGAAAAAGTAATATCTCTTGGTAAAAAAGCATACGAACCAGTTCTTGCTGGAATCAAAGAAAGCCTAAATGAAATTAATATCACTATTGATAATTTTATCCCAGAATCAAAATTTGTAAAAGATGGAAGTGTGAACAAAGTCATTGAACAATTAAAAGAGACACCGTATTGTGAAAATGAAAAAGGCGCTTTATATATAGATGTATCATCATTTGGAGTGAAAGGACGCACAACAAAATTCTTTTTAACTCGATCTAACGGAACCACTCTTTATGCAACAAGAGACATTGCATATCATCAATGGAAAAGTAAACATGCAGATCTCTTAATTAATATTCTCGGAGAGGATCATAAATTAGAATCACGGCAAGTAGAAATAGCTTTAGAATTATTACAAGTAGAAAACAGACCAAGTCCAGTTTTTTACGCATTCGTGTCCCTCCCAGGCGGAAAAATGTCTACCAGACGAGGACGTGTTGTCTATTTAGATGATTTAATAGTCGAAATAAAAGAACGAGCGTTAAAAGAAGTAAGGAAAAGGAGAGGTAAAGAGCTAAGCGAAGAAAAAATGAGACTTATCGCTGAAGTTGTGGGAATTGGAGCACTTCGATATAATATTATCAAAGTACAACCCGAAAAAGACATCGAGTTCAAATGGGAAGAAGCACTAAATTTTGATGGGAATACCGCTCCCTTCATTCAATATGCGATAGCACGATGTGCTAGTATACAACGAAAGGGAAGCAAAATTGATTATGAACAATTTTCCAGTCAGATAAATGCATCTATATTAACTCATGAATCTGAAATTCAATTAGGAAAACAATTAGCTCAATTTCCAATGGTAATCGATGATGCTGCTCACTCATACAAACCTCATCTCCTTACTCAATTTTTGTTTGAAACAGCATCATTATTCAATCAATTTTACCGGGATTGTCCAGTATTAACTGCTGAAAATGAACCGTTAAAAAAATCTCGATTAGGGTTAGTTCTATCCACAAAAATCGTATTGAAAAATGGATTACATTTGCTTGGAATTGATGCATTAGAAGAAATGTAAATTAAATAATAATAATAATATCATATCAATAATGTGATGTAATAAGAATGAATATTAAAGAAATAAAAGTTGATTATCTTCTTAAACAAATTACAAAGAAGGATTCTCTTTTCAAAGGAGAATATACACTTGATCCATATCAAAACTGTGCTTTTGGATGCACATATTGTGATTCCACACTTGATGATACCATATACGTTAAGAATAATGCTCTTAGAGTTTTAGATACGGAGTTACAGTTATATCCAACAGGTCGAATTATTCTCGGGTCGGTTCATGATCCATATCAACCAGTTGAACAGGAATTCCATCTTACTCATCACATTCTTCAGCGGATTTCACTTACAGATTTTTCCGTACATATTCTAACCAAATCCCCTACTGTTCTAAAAGATCGTTTAATATTAAAAAAGCTACATTATCCAATTGTAACCTTTTCAATCCTTTGTTTAGACGAACAAATATACAAAACATTTGAGCCAAATGCCCCTCATCCCAAAAATAGATTCAAGGCGTTGAAAACACTTTCGGATAATAACATTACCACTGGCATCGCTCTTATCCCACTTCTTCCATTTTTTTCAGAAACACTAATAGATGAAGTGATTACAGAAGCAAAAAGACACCATGCAACTTATGTGATATACAAACCATTATTTTTACAAGGAAAACAAAAACAAGTTTTTTTAGATCACCTTAAAAATAAAAAACCAGGCTTGTATGATCAATACAAACAAATTTATGCATCTACACCGACCCCATCAAAAAAAGTAATGAAACCTTTAACTAGTCAAATAGAAAAAACCTGTGAGGAATTAAACATAAAAACATCAATCCAAAAAATAATAACATAAATGATAAAAAAAATAAGAAAAAATATTTTATTGTTTTTTTCCTGTTGAACGATTATTAATGATAATTGCAGCAATCACTAAAAGAACAATGAGCACTGATGCAATTATGACAACACCATATTCAGATAAAAGGGTTGGTGGTGAACGTTCATGAGGATGAGATTCTGAACCAAATGGTGTATGTCCATCAACTGAAAGAGGATGGTCTTGATCAAAATCATAAGATTTAATATCATCAACTGTCCAATGATTTTTATTGCTAAATTCGGTGCTTGGAACCCATACTCTCAGATTCGGATCGCCATATAAGCATACGTTTTCAGCTAAATCCCACCAAAATTCTGGTTGACCTTCATGAACATATTGAATTCCAACCTTTGTAATTCCCTCAGTATAAAGTTCGCCGATGGTTTTTCCTACTGCAATACCCCGTGGAACATTATTTTGCCAGACATCTGAATACCATGATGTTGCCCAAGGATCCATAATTTGAAATGGTGATCCATGACGCATTAATGTTAAATGTAAATATTTACCCGCAGGCAAACACGCTACACTACTTACTCCCGCAGAATGAATATTTCCTATGGCATCATCTACTTGAGCACCAGTAAACCAAGATGTTCCAAAACGACTGAGCAATACTGTGATAATCACACCATCATAATAATCTTGAGTATCTTGTAACCATTCAGGAGTAAAAAATCGAAGAATGGGGAGACTTGCAATATTTCCAATAATATCTCTCACTGGTCTCCGAGCAAGTGCCCAATCCAAACCTGTTTTAATGAATCGAATACCATTAGGATCTGGATTCCCTGCTATGGACGGAAGAATACCATGTATATCCATAGTCATAGTATCCGGTTCTTCTGTTGAACCCATTAACCATTCATATCCTCTCCAAGGATTAGTCTCCTTAGTATATGGTGCAAATCCAATAGTGGGATATCCAATTTGACTTTCACTTTCAACATCCCAAAACATGAACATACCTCCATTCATTGGAGCTCCGTGCGTGTTTACCATCCACAACAAAACTCCCTGATTCAAATTATGCATGTTTGCATCAAAGTTTGTAGAATAAACTGGTGAATATCCACCCTGTTTCAAATAAAAGGGTTGTACTTCAGAACCACTTAAATCAGGGAAATAAGCTCCTTTTTCACCATTCACATTAACCATGACTCCTTCATCAATTGGATCAAAGGATTGCGATTCACCAGGCACTGTCCCGTCAGCACATTTATACTTAAAACCCCAATATTCACTAGCTCTACTGTTAAACTTTATATCGTAACACACTAAGGTGTCAAGAACAGGATATTCTAGTGTTTCCTCCTGAGATGGTTTCACAACACGTAATCCAAGGTTTCCTCTCCAAGGAAATCGTCTAACACTGCTACTTCCATTAATAACACTAACTCCACCAGTATGTTTTATCGCAGGGTTTTCAAACACAATCATTGGATAAAACATGTTTTTACTGAGCCAAACACTAATATCCGTAGGAGAACCAAAAAATCGACCCGGTTGAGCCTTTCCAACAAATACTCGATCCCATGGAAGACCGATATCAAATTGACCAGCGACAGTGATTATTTTTTCTTCTCCCTCTTCATCATATTTTAGTTCTTTGAGAAATTCATAGACTCGAGTCCCTGTTAAATGCATTTCACTTACGGTTGGAAGCCTTGAATGTCCATCAGGGTGACGACGCCATAACTCAGTATGCCATGCAACCGAAGATGAAAGCTCTGGATGATTATCTACAAATAACACTGGTGACCCATGAATTGCACCAATAAATGCTGATGGACCAATAAACCGAGCATGATCAAATTCTTTATCTGGTTTCAACTCAGCAACATACCATGAAGTCCAAGAATCAATACTACTAAAAATGACATCATTACTTTCAGAAAGTGAACGTATCTCATCATATACTTCAATTTCATTAGAATGATAATGAACTGAAAAACCATTTTTCATTTCCTGACTTGCAGTAGAACTTAAATAATTACCAATATCAATAACATGGATTTTTTTTACTCCTAATTTATATAAAGCCTCTTTTGTAACACTTGGTATCTCATCTTTTTTCACATATAATAATGGCGCATTTAATTCAGAGGCAAGAATAGAACCTTGTGTCGCGGAGGAAAGCATATCGCCTTCTTGACGAGAATAATTTTGCTTCCAAGAATATTCAATAGAAAAATCAGTTGGTAAATCCATTTCATCCATAGCAAAAACACAGATCTTATAATTTTCACCAGGTAAACATTCACCAAGCCGATGAACACGCAAATTTGTTTCAGTTCCTGGAGGCATGGGAATTTCTTCATCAAAAATAGTGCCAGGACAAGTTGTTGAGACCCCTGGCTCTCGAGTAGATAAGACTTCTTCACCAGATGGCCCAATTAAAGACATTCCTAAATCAATAGTTTGATCATCCCAGGATAACTCTGCATAAAAATCACGAGCTCCAAAAGAAGGGTTTTCGGGAATAGTTAATTCCACACCAGGATACATTTCAACATCGATTTGATAGGTGACCTCTCGTAAATTCCGAAGAACTTCAAATATCGTCCCATATCGACCGAAATTAAACGTAAAAAAACTCCGATGTTTCTCCACTTCATCTTCCAATGTTGCTTTTTTCACACCTTTTGTTAATTTTTCCATCGGATCGATATAGTCAGCTGCTTTTGTTGGAACATCAGTAAGAGCAACACTCCAATGACCACTCTTATATACATATACTGATGTTTTATCAACATCCATACCACTTTGAGTATTCCATTCACTGGTTACTCCTGCCATCATCCATTCTCCATTTTGATCACAATAAATCTGGATGTCACGATCACCCGCGGGTATAGACATATTAATAATTCCTTCGAATCCTGGAAGTCCAGCTTCAAAATAAAAACATGGATACCAAGAACGAACCTTCATAAATTTATAACCATCTGGCACGAAAAAATCATTGTACATTGGATACACTTCGTTTGTTTGAGGAACTTCAAAATGTTCTGTTCTTGTTTCTTTCGGCATTATCGTTCCATTAAGAGCCCCTTTTGTTTCATTATCTGGTGTTTCAAACGATTCATCAATGACTGCAACAACTGCTTCATCACTATATTCCCATTCTCCTAAAGCAATATCATGGGCTAGTGAAAATGGGTTTTGTGATTCATATTCTGTCTCTTTTTTTGCTCTCCAACTAGAAGGTGTTTGTGATGAATCAACATTAACGTAGGTGATCTCATCAAGTTCGCCATGAGTATATCCCATCCAGTCTTGCATAAAATATTCAATCCCTTGATATGCATTCAGTGATCGATCTTTTTCTTCCATGACGGGATATTCTTCCTCATAGAAAAGTAAAGGATGAGCGTAAAGCATGTCATTTTTTTCATCGAAAAAAACAGAAGTCGGTACGGAAGAAAGATAGGCATAATCATCAAGTAAACTTGTTGAATCATGCTGAACAAAGGTTACTTGTTCAGTTGGAACGAATGGTTTGTAAGAGATTCCTTTGGAAAATCCTGAATTTGAAGGATCATTAGCTGTTAAGATGGGTAAAAAACTGCCAGATAAAAATAATCCAATGATAAGAATAACTATCCATTTTTTACTACTATTCATGTTACTTTTCATGATAAATTCCCCAGTATAACCTTTAATAAAGATAGTACTATTAATTTGCCTCAAACAATGTATACTTTCGATACATATAAATATTTTATTATATTTTATACAAATAATTATGAGTAAATAAAAGCCATCGATAAAATTTGTGTTTTCTCATCACTTATTAGAAGGATAAACACTATATAGACCGTTCTATTGTGTGGAAAAGGTAACTTTTGTAAAATCAACTAGTGAGATACTATGGATTCACGTATTCGAAAACGGTTAGAGAAGCAACATTATGCTATTGTTGGCAATCATTCTGGAGCAAAACTGTGTCACTGGTTGAAACAAAGTTTGATTCATAAACGTACTTGTTATAAACAATCCTTTTACGGTATTGAATCACATCGTTGTTTACAAATGACTCCTACACTCAATCAATGCACCCATTCTTGTTTATTTTGCTGGCGGTTTCAAGGATTCACAGAAACAATTCTTTCTGAAGCAGATGATCCGCAATACATTTTAGATGGATTAATCAAGGCTCAACAAAAATTGATTACTGGATTTAAGGGAGATCCTCGTTGTGAACGAAAAAAATGGGTTGAAGCAAATCAACCAAATATGGTTGCATGCTCATTATCTGGTGAACCAACATTGTATCCCTATCTCGGTGAGTTCTTTGAAGCATGTCATAAGAAAGGAATGACAACTTTTTTAGTTACAAACGGGACAACGCCAGAGGTTCTTGAACAACTTGATCCTCTACCCACTCAGTTATACGTCTCTCTTATTGCACCAAATAAAGATATTTATAGCAAACTATGCAATCCGTTAATCTCTGATGGTTGGAAAAAGATACAGCAAACATTAGAATTACTTCCCTCTTTAGATACAAGAACAGTTATTCGTCATACCTTAGTAAATGAGTGGAATATTGATGATCGATTCATTGATGATTATGCAAAGTTTATTCAACATGCTGACCCTGATTTTGTAGAACCAAAAGGATATGTATTCGTTGGTCAATCTCGAAAACGAATGACTTTGGATAATATGCCAACCCATGAGCAAATTCATCATTTTGGATCGATTCTTTCAGAAAAAATAGGATACCCGCTAACAAATGAAAAATCTGATTCAAGAGTTGTATTACTTTCTTCTGGGAAAAAACCTGATTTAATACCAAAAAAACATTAACCTTTTTTCAATCAAGATAATAAATGTTCCAAGTCTTTCTATTCCATTATCTATTCTTTTCTTTTAATCTGAGAGAACATCTTCTCCTCCAGCAAACAATAACTGAATCACTGTGTACATATCATCAATCCCTAAATATTCTGTTTCCCCTGTTGCAATTAATTTCGCATGTGTTTGAAAATCAATGAGTAATCGTACGATATCTTCATTGATCTGCCGATACATTGACGTATGTTCATCTTGCACTGCAGTTTCCAAGGAAAACGGGTCATTAGCCCATTGTAACACCTTGTTTACTTTTTCCTCTTCCAGCAAATCAGCTTTTGAAAGTACATTGAATTGAGGAACATTTAATCGGAAACTGGTAAATAAAGAAAGAAGTAACTGAGAGGTAAACCCTGAAGCGGATGTTGCAAGAACTGGATCAATTAAGTAACTAACAACAGATCGTTGAGGGTGAAGCGTATTTACGATAAATCTTCCTGAATTGCGAAATACAAATAATTCCAGTTGCCCGGGAGTATCCACTAACACATAATCTGTTTTAAACGATTCAATGCTTTCTTTCACATCAGTTATATTCACCGCTAGCATATCAGCACAGGCGATTTGTGCTCCATTTGGTCCGAGTTCATGATCGTCCATTACTTCTTTTAAGGAAATCCAATCTCTAATATCTACATCAGGGGTATAGGGTAAATTCTCAGCTCCCGGGTCCATGTTTACTAATACGGCATCGATTCCTTTAACTGTTGTCCATTCATGAAATCGATGAGCAAGTGTGGATTTGCCTGCACCAGCAGTTCCAATAAAATACACTAATGTTTCTTGTTTCATACCGTTGTTTCCATTTTCCGTAATTGATTCATATGATCTATTCTTTTTTGAATTAGGTCATTTGTTCCAATATCATGACGCATGTAAATATGATCACTACTTACATGTTCTAAAGCATTTTCACACATTGTTTCTGCCTTAGCGATCGAATCAGCTATTCCAACAACCGCAAGACTGCGAGAAGAAGTGGTTTTCACCATTGAATCATTTTGATTTACCGATGCATAAAACAAAAGAGCACCCGTGTTTTCTATCGCGTCTTCATCTAACTTAATGATTTTGTTTGAAACACTTTTCACTCCATATCCTTCAGGAACCACATATTTACAGACGGTTGCTTTGTTTAAAAAATCAATTTTAACTGAATTCAATTGTTTAGTTAACATTGCTTGAGCGATTTCAATGAAATCAGTTTGTAATAATGGTAACACATTCATCGCTTCAGGGTCTCCAAAACGAGCATTAATTTCAATTACCTTGGGCCCTTCTGCGGTTAACATAAACTGTCCATAAATCGGACCAATATATGGATATCCTTCTTTTGCTAAGGCATTCACAATTTCTTCTAAAATATGGACTGCTTCATCATATTCATGTTGAGATAAAAATGGTAATAGTCCATTTTCCTTAGAATATGATCCCATTCCTCCTGTATTTGGTCCAGTATCTCCAGGTTGTAAACGTTTATGATCTTGAACTGCTGGAAATGTTTTCACTGTTTTTCCATCGGTAAAGGCTTGCACTGTGAATTCTTCGCCTTCTGCCTTTTCTTCAATAACAAGTTTTGATGCTCCACCAATCCTTTCAGTGAAAATCTTATTGATATACTCTATTGCTCCTTGAATATCAGTGAAGTGATCTCCCGCGACTTTAACGCCTTTGCCTCCAGTTAGACCTATTGGTTTTAAAACAACATTTCCATTTAGCTCTTTTATAAATTCTTTTGCTGATTGCAATGATTGAAAGCTTTTGTACTTTAATTGACCAGTGATATCATGTTTACTGAGTAAATCACGCATCCATTCCTTATTTGTCTCAATCCTTGCTGCTGCTTGTGTTGGTGCGCATACTGGGATTTGTTTTTGTTGTAATGCATCTGTTAAGCCAGCTTCTAGTGGTGCTTCAGGACCAATGAATACTAAATCAATCTCTTGTTTTTCTGCAAATGATACAATCTCTGATATATTTGTTTCATTTTCTTGTAAAAATCTTTGAGAGATTTTTTTTATACCTGGGTTAACATTTTTCATTACACTAAACAATCTTACATTTTCAGATCGAGAAACTGCATTACATAATGCATGTTCTCGAGCGCCTCCACCAACAACTAATACATTTTTCATTTCTTTTTCAACCTCCACCATATTTATTTATTAAATTAATTGCTTCTTTGTTTTTATTTTTCCAATATATCTTCAACAGTTACTAGTGGTATAAATCGTAAATCAAGGTTTTCAATTTTCTCACGAGCACCACTTTCTCGATCTACCACTGTAATAACGGTATCAATAAGTGCCTGATTTTGCCGTAATATTTGAATGGTATTAACTACTGAACCCCCACTTGTTGTTACATCTTCAACGATGAGAACTTTTTTGTTAGCTACAGGCATTCCTTCAATTTGCTTCCCAGTTCCATGTTCTCGTTTTTGTTTACGAACGATAACAAAAGGAATACCCGTTTTTAAAGAGAGAGCAACAATCAAGGGTACAGCTCCTAGTTCCATTCCTGCAATTACTTCGTATCCCTCACTAGCTATTGGTTCCATAGATGATGCAATTATCTTTAAAACATTTGGAGTAGTACTCGCTTTTTTTATGTCAACATAATAATCACTGACCGCTCCGGATGTTAATACAAAATGTCCATATTGGATGGCTCCACAATTTTTTAATTGTTCAACAAGTTCTTTTTTATCCATACAGTCATCATGCAATGATTCATTCTCATTTATAGGTTGCGAAATAATAATATTATAAAAAGCTAAAATAGTTTTTTTTCATCATTAATTTTCTCTATTCTATTAGGGGATAGTGATAGAAAAAATACAAAGATTTATTAAACAACTCTTGTAATCTCAGGTTTGGACATTATGACAAAGGTAACGCTGAATAAAGATGCATTCAAAGCACTTGCATCAGACACACGTTTAGACATCATTCGAACCCTTGACGGAAAAAAAATGAGTCTTACTGAATTAAGCAAAGCAACGACATTAAACAAGGCAACCTTACATGAACATTTGAATAAATTAACTGAAGCAGGACTTGTAAAAAGGTTGCAACGGGAAGGTCATAAATGGGTGTATTATAAATTATCATGGAAGGGAGAAAGTCTTTTGCATCCTGAGAATACAAAAATTGTCATTGTTTTCGCAGCAGCGTTTACTGCTCTTATTGCAGGTTTTTTTCAGATGTATCTTTATTTTCGTTCTATATTACCACAGGAACCAAGTCAAGAGTTTGATGTGTTAAATATTCCTCCTAAAAATCTTGATTCAACTGGAGGTGTGGCTACTGAACCAGGACTAATTCCTGCAGATCTCTGGTTATACGCTGGAATCATTTGTTTTCTTCTATTCCTCGGTTTACTTGTGTTTTCAATTCATAAACTTTGGAGGAATAAACAACCCTCACTCTAACGAAACAAAATAAAAAATTGTAAATGTATTTTAGTAAAATGAAACTAATTTTATAAGACGTAATTTTTCTACTGTTTCATTTTCATTTCTTCTACATCATCATCAATAAAATCAAATAATGTTTTTTGCATCCACATCACCAAAATGCAGTATGGAAAAGGATTTAATATACTTTTTGACAATGGAATTACGATTCAAACGATATTTTCACTCGATGCATTTATATACGATTAAATATAAAAGTATAACTACATATTGATTTTTGGGGATTTTTCCAAAAAAATCAATTTATAAAAAAAGTCGGGGAAACAAAAAAATGAGCGTTATATATTCAATACTCCTAGGGTTTCTTGCTGGTTTATTAAGTATGACCGTGATAAACCTTTATAAATGGATCGTAAAAATACTAAATGGATAAAAGAATAATAATATATTTATAAAAAATAATAAAAAATAAAAAATGAAGGATTTTATTCCTTCGTACTGTTTATTGTTTGATAGGATTATTTTATTTTGGAATTTTTGGCATTACTTTTTCAATTTCTTCAGTTTTTCCCGCATCCCAAATTGCTCTAATCGCCAAAATTCCTGCTGCAGGAGCTACAAATACTGCAATCATAGCTGCAATATTTGTAAAATATGCACCGATATATTCAATTTCAGCAAAGAAATTTGTATTGAGTGCAGCACCGATACCAACAAGCATTAATGCAGCGATTAAAAACGTTGGAACACGATCTCTTGTGATATTTCCCAACGCGAAAAATGAGAGAATCCCTACAATAAAACCGAGAACTGCTAGTAGCGTACTTACCATTGGCGAATAGGTAGTCGACCATGTTCCATTTGCGGCAAAGACGATACCGACAACAACAGATAATAGAATACCTATCAGAAATAACCAGCTTCCAATTTTTTTCATTAATTCCTCCATGTTTTTTACCATCC
>CAZOPW010000050.1:0-16240 GCA_964581795.1 uncultured Thermoplasmatales archaeon
GGTAAACTTCACTGTTTGAAACTCAGTCGTTCTTGGTACGCTGTCAAACCATCCTAATTTTCACTTTTTTTTCAATTACATTTATGCTTATGTAGTGTATTTGTTGTTTTGATGATTCCTCATTTAAAAGAGTTTGAAAAAACGGTTTTAGATGTTTTTGATCCAAAACCTGGTGAACATGTTGGTATTGTTTTTGATACACCTGGTGAAGGTTGTGTGGATTCGAATGAGTGGAAGGATCGCCGGAGGCTAGCAATGGAATGGCTTGATTTTTTTCAACAGTTAGCAGATCGTATGTATTTTGATGTTGACTTGTATTCATTTGAATCAACTGGTGCTCATAACAGGATAGTTTCTGATGAAGTTTTAGAGGAGTTAAAGGCTTTTAATGTGATTATTGCTCTCACTGAGTTTTCTATTACGAGTTCTCTTGTATTGATTGCTCGGAGGTTTCCCTCTTTTATTCGGTGTGCGAGTATGCCTGGAGCTGAACGAAGAATGCATGATTCAGTATATTTATCGGATTATTCGATGGTGAAAGTGTATGCTCAATCATTGAAATCATTGATTGATAAAGCTGTTTTAGCTCATCTTGTGTTTTCTACTTCAGATGAATTATGGGTAGATTTACGGAATCGTAAGGCTGGTGCAGATGATGGTGATTGTACGAAACCTGGTTCTGTGATAAATTTTCCGAGTGGAGAAGGATTTAGCGCACCATATGAAGGTATTATTGATGAAAAAGATCAGTTTGGAGAGAGTAGAACAGAAGGGGTGATACCATTTATGAATCAAGGTGATCTTGTTTTTGGATCGGTGCAACGTAATAAGTTTGTTCGATTTAAGGGGTCAGCTGATGTTGTATCTCGGGTTGAATCCTATTTTAATGAGTGTTCTTCTCGTAGAAATATAGCTGAGTTTGGTGTTGGGTGTAATCCGAATGCCATTATTTCTGGGAATAGGTTTGAGGATGAAAAGGCAGGTGTTCATTTAGCATATGGGATGAGTTCACATCTTGGCGGGAAGGTTGATTCTGATGTTCATGTTGATTTGGTATTTGCAAAAGATTGCCCTGTTGAGGCTACTCAGGTTTCGTTGATTTTTCAAGATGGGTCGGAAAGTAGCATTGTAGAAAATTCCAGGTTACGATATGAATTACTTAAAGATTAAAATGTTTTGATTTTGATGTGTTTTTATATTTTTGTAAAATAGTGTTTTTTAGTAAGATAGTAAAGGAAGAGAAGGCTTGGTCCTAGAATCCAAGCTGAAAAAAGAAACATTCGCGTGAATCCTAACGTGGTTATGAGTGGTCCGCTAATGAATTCTCCGATGAGTTCGCCTGCGTTCATTAAGCTGATTAGAATTGAAAATTGAAATGCGCTTACTTTTGCATTGGTTATGTCCATTGATGTTGCTAAAAGAACAGTGAATAGTCCTCCGTTAAGAAATCCAAGGATGGCATAGAATAGTGACATAGTAATCCAGTTTGATACAAGGATGAGTAATAATGAAAAAATGATACTAGCGATGATAATTGCAATCAGTGTATGTCGTCGGTCGAGTGTATCTGAAATTGCTCCTGCGGTGAGTGAACCGATTACCCGTGTTATGGTGAAAAGGGTAGTTATCAATCCGATTTGTGCAACGCTGAGAGTGAGGTTTATGTTCATGAAGAGAGGAGCGGCAAGAGTGATGATGCCACTGTTAATCGAGATGATGGGCAAAAGAAGTGCTAAGCAAAGGGTGGTTTTCTTTTTGAATTCTTTGGTAATGATTTTAAAAAGTTTTTTTTGTCGTGGTTGTTCACGTGGTTTCTTTGTGATCAAAGGTATGATCATGAGTAAAAGAATGATGATTCCTGCGGTGGTGAATGCAAGGGGAAAACTGGTTTGTTCAGCGATGTTTGTAAGAAGTACAGATCCGATAGCTGTTCCTGTAAAGAATCCTGCCATCATTGATCCATTAATTTTACCACGTTCTTTTTTTGTGGTTTCTGTGATTGCCCATGCATCCATGGAAACATCTAAAATTCCAATTCCTGACTGAGCAAGAAAAAGGACGAGGATGAAGCCAAAAAGGCTTATCGTTGGATTAATGAATGCTAAGATGAATAAGGCAATAGAGGAACTTATTCCTCCAATGAGTGTGTATTGTTTTTTATTGATAAATCGATATGAGTCTACGATCCAACCGAATATGAATTTGAGTGCCCAGGGTATCATAACCATGCTTGCAGCAATGGTAGTGATTGCAGCAGATATGTTGTTTTGAAGAAGAAAAAGGGGAACAAGAACAGTGGTAATGGAGAGTTGTATTCCTTCTGCAAAGTAGAGACTAGTGAATAAGGTATATTTTGCTGTTTGATGTTCTTGTATGTCTACCATAAGCTCAGGGTCCAACGAATCGTGGTCTTATTTTTGTTTTTCTTGAAACCAATTATTATTATATACTTTAAAATATAAAAAACTATTAGTTCATTTGAAATTTTTTAAATGCTGAAAGTTATAGAATGTTTTTTTCTTATTTTAGTGCTATAAAAATACTTTTATTTGCCATGTTCTCTAAGTGATATCGATTTGTTTGATATCCTTTTGACTCAAAAAATGCTTGAATATTTGCAACATCCCAGTTCAGGAATTTTTCCGATTCAAAGAAAACTAGTTGACCTGATGGTTTTAACACGCGATTAATCTCCTCTAAAACAGTTAACATATCTTTTTGTGGTATACAATAAAGAAATTGACTGGAAAGAACAACATCAAATGAATGATCCTTGAAAGGGAAATGACCTTTTAAATCAGATTTTACAAGCACAATCTTGTCTTGTTGGTGTTCTATTGAAGCATTCCGTTTTGCCTGATTCAATTTATTTTTAAAAAAATTAATCCTTAACTCTTCGAAAAAGTTTTCTCCGAGAACACTTGTTTTTTGATCGTATTTATCAACTCCCACAACACGACCTAAAGACAATTCTTTGGCAAATCCAATAGCAACGTATCCTGCACCAGTTCCAAGATCCAGGATGTATTCATCTCCTCTGAGTTCGGCGAGTTGTTTCATTTGTGTTAAAATTTGGTTTCGCAATTGTGAAAAACGGTTTTTGAACTTATAAATGAATAAATACCAAAATACAAAAATTAGGACTATGTTTATAATTAAAATAATGAATGTTTTAGCAAAAATGGAAAACATTAAAACAAGAATGAGAAAGATCATTCCACAGATTTGAAAAAAAATACTTGATATGGGATATCCATAATTCGTTTTTACATTCATACCTTTTAAATCCTAACAAGATAATTTCCTTTCAACAATTTTACTTTTACCATGTATCATATAGTTATTCTACATTTTTTTTTGGGTATTCACTCACTTCATTATTTTTTAATACATGAAACGGGCGTGTTCTTATAAACTCTTCAATTATGGAGTTCCTATTTAGTATTTTCACAGCAAAGATATCTGAAAAAAAAGGTGATCGAGAAACAACATCCATGTTCCATTTACTTTTATAAACATATAATCCATCTTGCATAAATGGTGGAGCTGTACCAAAATCAATAGTATGACACTTTCGTTGTTTAGCAATTTTTATTAAAAAATAGTATGATAGTGCCATAACTCCATTATGTAAATGATTGAATTTTCCATTCATAAGTCCTGCGTAATGAGTTTTTAGCATATTGTCTTCTTCTAGAAACATTCCGCCAAAAATATTTGAATCATTATGTTTAATGAAAAGGATTTCAGCTCCTTGAGCTGCGAGATGACGTATTGTTGCATAAGAAGCGATTCGATTCGATTTTTTATGTTTCCATTTCATATATGGTTTATACATGTGATGATAGAAGTAGCTGAATGCAAGCTTATCATTTCGGATTTGATACGTGTAGCCTGTTTGTTGAGCTTTTTCAATGTCTTTTTTAATATCACTAGAAACAGTAGAAAGAATTTCATTAAGATTTTTTGTAGTATCAAGATGAAAAGAAATATATTCAGGTAGAATTTTGCAATTATGTTTTTTATAATGTTTTTTGAAAAACATATCTGATTTCGCGATGAATATATCTATAGTATTGTTTGAGGTGTCCTGTGGATGTTTCCACCAATTAACTGCTTTTTTCTTGTTTATCTTTTTAATCTGTTTTATATCAGAACATAACTGAGTTGTTATTGTTGAAAAAGAGTCTGGATCTCCTTTAATTAAAACTTTTATTTGTTTCTGCGTCCCTTTTAATGTGGCAGAAAGAAGAAGATATGGAGAGAATCGAGAGAAAATAATGTTACTTAAGCGATAAATTGAAAGCCCAATAGAGTCAAACGTTTTAATGAATCTTCTTTGTAATAAAGGTGGGAATGGTTCAGCGATTGTTGCTGATATTTCAAGGATTAGTTCAATGATGTTTTTGTCTTGACTATGAAACCACCATTTTCCGTGCAATTGTTCTTTTATTTTTTTAAATATTTGAATCATCAGATTCTCCTATTTGAATCATACATTATTCTTAATTTTTGTTTAGTTAGTTAGGACTGCAAACAAATGTGTAAATAAAATAGTTGTCAAAATTTTATACGTTATTATTTTCAAGGTTTGAATGAAGATTGAGCTGGAGTCAGATCGTATTCAATTGAAGGATATCCTAGGTTGATGATGAGAATACATTTGTATAATTTAAATACGATTCCTCTTGAAAAGTCCAATGTAAAAAGGGTAATTGGTCCAGTAAATGATTCAATTTTATATGGTTCTTGCTGGGGTTTATCCCAGAAATTAGAGTGAATCTCATTAAGTTTTGTAATGATCAACCGAAGATGACAATTTTGTGCATTGAAGATGTTATTGTTTTTCGATTCATTATCTCCATTGTTGATAAAGGCGTTTTGACAAATGTAATTGTGAACACTTCCTTGAATAAGAAGACCACATTCTTTGTTTTGTTCAATGCGATTATGAAAAATGACATTATCACATGTGATAACAACTTTTGTTGGAAATAATCCTTCTAAATCGGCAAAAAGGCCGATACCATAATTGCATTCTTTAATCCAGTTATGTTCTATCGTATTTCGAATTGAATTCGTTAATAATATCCCATAGACTGCAGGACCCTGAATAATAGAGTGCTGGATCCTGTTTCCATTGTGTTCTGAGGGAAATAATATTAATGTTTGGGGAATTAATGTTGAGTGTTGATTCCATTTAATAGTCATGTTTGAAATAAGAGTGGAATAACAATTTAGTTGAATTAATGGTAATGTACTCTCTGGTTTGTTTGTTAGAATCACTGATGATTGATTTATTCCTTTTAGTGTAAGTGTTTTATCAATAGTAATGTGTTCCTGATAAGATCCATTATGTATAGAAATGGTTCCAAAGGGGCAGATAGCATCGATTGCTTCTTGGATACTTGAAAACGTTGTTTGGCCATATCCTGGCGTTATTGGCGAAAAGTCATCATCTACATGAACTGTAGGGATATTGTTACTATGATCTTCTCTTACAGAAAATACTGGTGTTTCAGGGTCGCCGAGTAAATTGATTTCATAGAAACACCATCGATATTGTCGTTTGGAACAAGCAATCTTAGAAAACTGTTCTTTTGCTGATTGCATGATTAATCCTAAACGTTGGTTTTCATTTTGAAATAAGTGTTTGAAGATTTCCTCAAAGAATTCTGCTGAATATTTACCTGCATCATCACGTGAAATGCAGCCAACCTCTGAATTTGCTATGCATGCTGAGGGCCCTCCATTTCGTGTTAAAAGGAGTTCTTCAGCTAAACATTCATTTTCACTAAAGTCACCAGTTAAACAAGAAATTGAGATGTGCAAAGGATAAAATGAATTATTCAAGCTTCCAGCATCTAACACGTTGAATTTCACTCGTTTTTGCCCATTCCAAGATAGTTGGTACCAGGAATATAATCCATCGTTATATCCATTCCCTACATGGAAATGGAGTAATTTTTCAGTCTGTGAAAATGAATCTAACCATTGCTTTTTGGTTACAAGATGGTTTTTTTCATACAGGGTGTGAATCGTGAATTCATTTGGTATCCATCGTTGACACATGTCAGTAACCCTTGTTGTATCTGGAATATGTTGGGGATTTGTATATGACTGATGAAGCTGAATGTGAGATGGTTTTTCACTTGTTTCATAGGAAATAACTTTGTTGATGAAAACAGTGACTTCATGTTCATCATTAACAGGTGCCCTTCCAATGATCACTTCAGCGGAAAAATCAGCTTCATCCTTTGTAGAAAACATCTCTTCCTCTCCAAATCGATCATCAGCATCATCATTCCATGTTCCATTCAGTGCACCATAATAAAGATCTGAAACAATAGATGCCTGGATTGATTTGACTATTTTTCCTGCAGACCAATTTGGAATGTAACCATAAAAACTTCGGCAGGGGATAAATTCGGTGTCTCCTCCAAGCAACACATACGATGTTTCCCAGTTCGTATGGGCGAAACGTATAAAATTTCTGATTTTTGCACTTGAGTCATTAAATGTGGTATGATTTTGTTGGATTTGCTTGTTATTTTTAATCCACGGATTTCCTTGAGAGTTGTCTGTTGCATCTCCATAGGTTCCATTTACCCAAAAAGCATTATTAGAAAGGATTTCTTCAACAGTGATACATGTTGCGTTAAGATAATATGATTTATGATTGATAAGTGGTTGAAAATTTGTTTTAAATCTAGCAGGGGCGATTAAAACATATTCAACGAATTTGTCCTCAAAAAAAAGTGATGTAGATTGTTGAAAATCTGTGTGTTTGAATATGTCTTCCTTACTTTGTTTTTCCAAAGAGTGGGAAAGTAAGCTAAAACCAGGTGTAAAAATAAGGCTAAAACAGATTAGTAAAATGAGCATAACCTTTCTTTTTTTCACTGGCATAATTTCCAATCTCGTTTTTAAAATATTATATATGGTGTCATTATATAAAAACCTATATTTGACTAATATTTATTTCATTTTAACTGGTTCTTTTCGGTTTTTAATCCCTTGGAATGTATACCATTTTGTGTTTGATTGGATCGTGAACAAAGTTATAACTGTTTAATGAATCCGGGAATTTTTCAGATAAATCATCCATAATATCACGGAGGTGATCAAGGTTTTTTAGGAGGAAATCAAGTTCTAGGTCATAATACCCAATTGCTTTATCGATCATGATTAAATGGGGATTATATCGAATATAATTGATAATCTTTCCTCGCTCAGAATAATTGTTCAATGTAATGTTTACTTTGAATAAATGATAACCAAGTTTTGCATAATCGATATTGACTCGATATGCTTGAATGACATCAAGTTTTTCGAGTCGCTTCATCCGTTGGATAACAGTATCCACGCTCACTCCGATTTCATCTGCAATTTGTACCGTGGGATACCGTGAGTCTTTTGCGATTAGTTCTAATATTTTAAAATCGATGTCATCGGTTTCAACTTTTCTTCCTCCCCCGGTGATTTCAAATTTTTCTCTATCACTTTTTTTAAATTCTTCTTTCATTAAAAAACTATGTCGAAATAGACGGAGTTGACAATACAATGAAAACATTTGTTTTTTGAAATATTTTTGATATTTTTTCAATGTTTTTTCCCAAAAACTAAAGAAATCATGTAAATCCTTGATCCACACTACGACGGCTAAATCATATTCACCTTCGAAGGAGCCAACCCACCATGTGAATTTGTTTTCTTTAAAGTGATTAATAATTTCTTCTCGTATAGAAGGGGTAATATTTTGATATACGATGTAAAAGCGTAGACTATTATAGCCTAATTTAAACGTGTCAATGACCGTATAAAAATCTGTGATAATTCCTTTATCTTGCATTCGTTTAATTCGGTAATTTACAACATTTTTATGCAGTCCCACTTTTTTTCCAATCTGAGTGAATGATTCTCGGGAGTTTTTGTCTAATTCGTAAAGTATTCGTCTGTCTTTCAAATCTACATTTTCCATTATTTGTTCATATATCGTTTTTTCTTATTATATTTTACTAATATGACCATATTTTTCTTCACACGTTTTATTAGTATAAATGATAATTTTAAATATAATGAAAAAAGGGGAGATTCGAATTAAAAGATTAACAATCTCCGAAAATCTTCCTAAAAAATTTGTAAAAGACCACAATATAGGTTCTGGTTTCAAAACCCCCTTTGGATTAATGGTAATATTTCCTCCCTTATGCTGCCCTTTTTTCATTCAGAGGCCAGAACCTATACTCCTCTATTAACCACGTTCCAGTTTTCGAGGATTTCATGGAAAATTATTAATATATTAAAAAATAAAATAATATACGGGTTTGAAGAGGTGAAAGAAAATGAAAAAAATGTTTTCTATAGTAGTGCTGTTTATCTTACTTTTTGTCAATGCCACAGCATTAAGCTCCAGCATCGATTATAATGAAAAACAAAATAATTTTGAGGATCAAATATTTTCTTCAACAAATAAGAATAATGAGGAATTAATTGAAGATACAACAGAAAATGCAAACTATATTCCAAAAATTAACACTCAAGTTACTTTTCCTTGGATGCTTCAACATGGTGATTTTTTAGAGTGGGAGATACGAATTCAATATCATGGTCAAACGTTTCGTAAAGAAATTCCAGTGGATACCACTAATTTCAAAGATAAATTCTTAAAACATCCGGAATATGGAGAAATCGTTCGTTTCGATGTTGATAACGATCTTGATGAAGATGTTGAAGTAAAAGTTGGATGTTACTGGTCTGTTATACGGGATGATGAAGGAAATGATGTTAAATCGTTAGAAAAACGAACTCAATTCCGAGTATTACCTGGAGGTGTTTCAGATGCTGATGCATCATTTGAAGTTTGGTCTGAATTACATGTGAATTATGGGTTAATAAAAAAATCTGTTCATATTCATCCGTATCAAACACCAATTGAGGATTTTCTTAATCGATTACTCGTAAAATTTGATACATACCCTGTTTTATCCACTGTTTTGTCAACATTACTTACCATGTATCAATCATTCATTCAACCTTCTGTTCAACCAACAGTGGCTGATGATTCAGACTCTTTTTCGCTCGGATCCGGTTTTCGCTCTCCAGCAGGTGAACCAATTCCAAGGTACGTAGATAAAAAATTTGCATTTGCTAGAGAATCATTATTTTCTCCAACGATTTATCAGCACAGTATGGATCCAGGTTCGTCCAAAGGAATCTCAAAAATAGAATTACTATATGGGTATCAAGCATATGAATCTGGTATTCAACAACCTACATTTGATATCGGATTTTCCATTGGGTATGATCCTGCCGTGTATGTAAAAACAAAATTCATTCCAAAGAATGGATATGTGTACTACTTTTTCAATGATGAGAGTAGTAGAACTGATGAAACCCTTGTTTCCTTTGTTGCTGATATTAATGAAGGAGTTGGAGAAGGTTCCTCTTTATCACTCCTATTTAATGGAATTGATCAGAGTTTAGCCTGTGATGGAAGATGGATGTGTTTGGATGTCAATGTCGCAAATGATAATGAACCCTTAGGGGGTTCCGTTCAATATTGGGGTAGCCATCAGTTTGATATCGATGTGCTTTTAGACACTCCATTGTTTGCAGAAAAGATAGCTTTTGAACAATTACCCACATTACTTGATATGTCATGGGATTTTGATTTAAATGTAAAGCTTACGCCAGTCATTAATCTCGATGCTCGTGGAGTATTTGATATTACCATGGATAAACAAATTGGGAGTATCTCAGTTTATTATCCTGTTACAGAGCAGTTGAACAAAGAAAGTATTTTCCTTCGAATACCACAAGGATTACCTCGGTCAACCCATTTGGAAGCACGAGCGGGTTTAAATCTTGATATTAACAATATGCAAGCAAGTTCCAACTACGTCAGAGGACACGTTTCTCATGAATGTAGTGAAATGATTCCGGTGGTCGAAGCCTATTTACCCGAAGATGAAATTGACCTTCCTATTGGATCTGGAGATGGTCCAATCGTAAAAATAACTGATATTCCGGCGCGTTCAGGTATAACCGGGAAATTATATTGGAATAAATTAAAAGGATCTGTTTCATTAACTCGAAATAGTGATGGGCCTCCAGATCCAATCGCTGTGCAACTCTCATATGGTGATTACACTGTTCAAGATATCCTTGAAATACAAAATGGTTATATAGAAACATCATTTCATCTTGCAGACTCTGGATATTTTTCCTTAGATACCTCTAGAGAAGTTTTGAGTAATTACTTAACATTGGAAAATACACAAACAGGAGATGGTCTGCAGCTTTCTCTTGATGCAGCATCCGCAGATGATTTCAGAGTTGATTGGGATTTTGCTGGAGGATTACAGGATTTATCCTTTGATACCATTAATTTCAATGGATTAATCGATCGAATAGAAAACTTAGTATTAAACTTGGATTACCAAGGAAAATCAACAAGTTTTTCACTTGATTGGGATCTTGGTCAAGTTGGAACATTTGAAGTTATGGTTGATCAGGAAGAAGATTTATATCTAGATTTTAGTCAATTTGGAATGAATTCTTCAACGTTTTATTTCGATGGAGGATTAACCTTATCTGACCTCATTCAAGTTGATATGAGTTGGAAATGGCAGCAAGGAGAGGGGAATGGTGATGGAGCTGTAGACCCTGGACGGTTTTCTATTAATAAAAATAATGCAGTATCAATTTTGAAAAACGTTGATTTCGTGTTTGTATACATGGATTCATATGGGGTAAACCTGACACTGAGCGATCTACAGTTTTATCTAGATTTAGAATGGTGGAAAGGTGATAAATTACTTCCATATGTCTGGCTTGATTATGAAGTCAGTAGTTCTGAATTTGATGTTGATCTGCTATGGACAAATAGAGATGGAGAAACAAACTGGCATGATAATGTGGAGGAATGGGTAACAATATGAGTATGAAAAAGAAAACAATACTTATGAATCGATGGTGGGCAATAATTATTGCACTTTCACTATTACTGCTTGCCATCACAAGTAGTGTAACCTCATTTAGACAAACGACTATCGAAGAAACAATACTGAATTCACCAATGAATACATTGAATGATGATTCTGTGTTCAGTTGGATTGACACGTTTAACAACACAGAAAATATTGATGATGAATACTCTGAGAACTATATCGTTGAAAATGGTCAAGTCCGTATGTATGGAACATATGAGAGGTGGACGGATTCTTCATGGACTAGAATGATGCCGATTACACTACAAACAAGTGAAGCAATTCAAAACTGTATTTTTTCATTACAAGTTGAATATGATAGTGACATGCAAGCAGATTATGATGATTTACGATTTAAATTCGAAAATGAAACTGCGTATGCACCTTATTGGATTGAACAACGAAATCCAGATCCTAATAATCCGTATGCGTTACTGTGGCTTCGACTTTCAAATGTCCCAGCTGGAATGAGTACATTAAACATGTTTTATGGAAATCCTGCTGCTGAAGAATTTAGTCAATATGATACTGTTTTTGATGAAACAAGTTGGCAGAAACGATTTGCTCACGATGAACAAGTCACATATCACATGGATAGTGAAGGGGCATGGGATCCAGATGTTACTTGGGGAGATAACTTATTCCTTGTTACCTGGGAAGAAGGAAAACCATATAGTTTGTTTCCACCTATGATGTTCCAACAACAGATACGAGGATGTTTTTACGATAAAACAGGTCAAAAACAGGGGAATCGATTTGATATAACCTTTGTTGAAGATCCACCATATCGATATGAAAACCCATCAGCTGCTTCTGATGATGAAATTTTCTTTGTTGCATTTGAAAAATATCTTAATCCAGTCAATAATCAATATCAAGACCGTGATCTTTACGGAAGCATTGTGACCACTGATGGGAGTAGTTCCGTGTTTGAGATTTGTACGGCAACTGGTATTCAAGCGGATCCTCAAGTCGTGTATGATTCCATCGCTGATCGATTCCTTGTGATCTGGGAAGATGGTAGGCAAGGAACTTCAAATTATAATATTTACGGACAATTCTTTTCAGATACGGGTGATGAGTTATCTGATGAAATCGTTCTTGCATCTCGACCACATACACAATGTGAACCATGGATTACTTTTGATGAAAATCATCAGCATTTCTATGTTGTCTGGGAAGAAGGGATTACCCCAGATCAAGGACCATTTGATATTTGGGGTCAAATGTTTGATTCAAATGTTGATCCTTTAGGATCTGCTGTTCGTTTATCTGAAACAGCGACAACAAATCAGGATTATAATTTTCCAAGTGTTGCGTATTCTTCTGTTGCTGATCATTTTCTTGTCACCTGGCAGCAGGATGATATTAGTGCAGGTGATTGGACTGGACCCATTTATGGCTTACTTCTTGATAGTAACGGTGATGTAATCGGTGATATTTTTCTTATTGAATCTGGGGAATTTGAACGATCCACTGTGGTGCCATATTTAACATCTTCGTTTTTTGTGACGTTTGATGGTGGCGGCGACATCTGGGGTCAACCTGTTTCTTCAACTGGGGAGATTTATGATTACATTATTCAATTATCTGATGGGGAATCGGATCCAGCTGACTGGGCAAGTGTTGGGTCAAATGGTGAAGAATTATTTGTTGCCTGGGAAGATCTTCGTATTGAATATACTCCGCCATATGAAGGATTGAATATGCCTGATGTGTTCATGAATATTTGGTCATTTAACACACCGCAATCTGCTGATGTCACAGCTGTTTTTGGTACAGAAAGAAGCTTGATTTTAGATGCAAGCATAGTGTCTTATCCGATTGAACCTGAGAATATCATGGAATGGGATACGTTTTATGCAGAAAAAACAGGTTCAGTCTATTTTGATATCCTTCAAGGCAATACCATGAATGTGTTATTATCAAATATTTCATCAGGGGAATCATTATCTTCTATTCAAGATGTAACCATTCGTTTACGTGCTCGGTTCACTCGGTCTAATCCTTCTACTTCACCAGTGCTTGATGAATGGAGAGTAAGTTTTCAAGGCCAAGATTTTGTGGCTCCAGAAACAACGATTGATCATATTGATGGTGTTGAAGGATTGAATGGATGGTATACAAGTGAAAGCGTAACGGTTTGGTTACACGCTGAAGACTATCCTGAGCATACTGGGAGTGGTGTGAAAGATGTGTTTTACAAATTAAACAATGGATATGCTCAGAAATATGATCCGGCAACAGGTATTCATTTATCAGTTGATCAAGAGATGGATTGGACTGGTACATGGACGATTGTGTTCTGGAGTGTTGATCGATCGGGTAATGTTGAGGATAACACACATAATGATAATCAAAAAATAGTTCGAATCGATGCTGAACGACCATTTATTTCTATTGTGTCTCCGATTGATGAAGAAGAAGTTGAAGTTCCATTTCAGGTTACCGTGAATGCTACTGATAACGTTGAAGTTACAAAGGTTGCTTTTGACATTGAACCATTCGGTGAACGACCCGGATTTCCAATTATTGATTCTGAACCTCCTTTTGAATGGACATGTGATGTGAAACAAAACGGTGGAAGTAGTTTTTCACCGGGTACTGCTTTAGGAGCCAATGTGATGATTCGAGCACGTGCTTTTGATGCATCAGGTCAAATATGGACACATCAACTGTATGTCTACATCACCAACTGGGAAGATTCGGATGATGATGGATTCGTTAATGGCGTTGGTTTTCTTGCTGGATTTGGTCATCATGCAAATAAAGCTTTATTCAGCCCACAATCAAAAGGGTCTCCAACATGTTTAGTCCTTGGACAATTAACATGGCAGTTTGATGAAGGAGTCACTGTCTCTGTTGGTAATCAGGGAGCCTATACGATGACTGGTCCGCAAACAGGGTTAGCAGAGTTATTCATCGGTGTGGCAAATAAGGATAGATCCGTGTTTTTAGGATTTGCTGGTGCTGTCTTTGTCGACTAACACCTTCTCCTTTTTTCTTTCAATATATTTAAATAAATAAGATTACATATATTTCTTTGATGAAAAAGAAAAGGTTTTTTCATATACTTGTTGTCTGTTTCACTGTTTTTTCACTCTTTTTCCCAACCATGGTGAGCACACCGGTCAATGAAGAACAGGATGATGATCTTTATACCCTTGGAGATGGTTTTTTTTGGGGGGAATGGAATTCTTCTTCGATACCACAGGGTCTTTTGGTTGCCTCTCTCTATTTTGGTAGATCAGATAAGTTAGCATCATTTAATGGAAATCTCCTTGAGCAAAATTCTAACAAAGTATACCAGCTAAATGGATTTATATATCATTCATTTGTCATTGGAACAGTATCTTCATATATCTATCCAGAAAGGCAACTGTTTTTTGGTCGTGTTGATTTAGATAAACCATCGTTTTCATTTTCCGGTTTCACGCCAGGAATTGGAAGGGTTTCTTGTTCTGGAGAGTATGATGGGTCTTTTTTACCAGCGCCAACTGGTTCGTATCAAGTTGGGATTCGATCGTATCATCTTGTGGATGAAACTCGTTTGGAATGGTTCACAGAAGATGAATCTGATGTTCGGGAGTATATGGTCACTGTATGGTATCCAACTCAAGGAAATGATATATCAAAACGAGCAGAGTATATGGATCCAGTCACTTTTTCCTGGTTACGAGATCAAGGACCGATCCCGTTAATAACAATTCCAAAGAATGCGTATACATTTGTTAATCCGTACTTGTATGAGAATGTGGAACCAGTGGAGGCAACCCCGTTTCCTGTCCTCTTATTTTCTCCGGGTTATGATGGTGTAGATCGTATTTATACGTCATTTATTGATGAACTCGTGAGTCATGGATATATTGTGGTTTCCATGAATCATCCTTATGTTTCAGGTGTTACTGTGTTTCCTGATGGAAGAGCAGTGTATATCGCGGATCGACCAGGTAATAGTTCTGAAGTTGGTGAGTTTTTAAAACGAAGTCAACAAACCGTGGTAGGTGATGTGTTGCATGCACTTGATTTTGTTGAAGAATTAAATACTTCTGATAGTGTGTTATCTGGTGTTTTTGATTGTTCAACAGTTGGTATGTTTGGTCATTCGTTTGGTGGAGCAGCTACACTTAATTGTTGTTTTAGTGATGATCGTATTCAAGCTGGATTTACTCTTGATGGTGTTGTGTATGATGAGTTTATTACTGATTCAATTGAAGATCCGGTGTTGTTGATGTGTGCTGAAAACCGGTTTAATCATAGTAGTTATGATTATGTGTGGAGTCAGTTTGCTGCTGATGCATTTCAAGTAGGGGTAGAAGGGTCTGCTCATTATGGATTTACTGATGTGGGAGTGCTTTTGTCTCATATGCTTCCGTTGATTCCTTCGGAGCTGCTTGGTTTTGGAACGGTTGATCCTCAGTATTTGATTAAGGTGACAAGACGTTTTGAAAAAGCATTTTTCGATGTGTATTTACAAGGTGTTGAAAAAGAGGAATTAACTTCATTGTTTGATGATTTTGAAGGAGTACTGATAAAAGAAAAATAAAAAATTTGGTTTTTTCCTTTTTTTTATATAGATGCGAGCGGGTCTCGGTCGATTATTTTTCTACTGAACCATTTTTCTTCAGATAATGTATTGTATATTGATGATGAAGGACTTGTTTGTTTAGTTGTGGTTTCTTTTATTGAATGGTATTCATTTTGGTTTGAATATCGTAGGATTGTTGTGGTGTTGAGTTGCCAGTAGTGTATCATCCATGCTCTTCCATCGTATAATCGGGTTTGTTCTCGGCTGGTGCTTAGTATGTTTTCTCCTTCAAGCATGTAAAAAATTTGTCTTTTATCTGTGTTGAGGATGTTGTCGATGATTCGTGTTTCGTATCCAAAAATTTCCATAATAAACGTAGCAATATGGTTTGCTTGTGTTGGATGTAAACCGATTTTATGTTCAATAGCTCGTTTTAAAATTTCTTTTGTAATCATATTCATGTATAAAGTGCCCCCTCTGTGCTAATCCCATCAATTTTATAACAAACATTATATATAATTTTTGTTTTTCTTATTATTTAAAGTTTTCCCTGTTTTTGCTTTTACTCCAAAGGATTAAAAATCCATTTTGACAAGGTCTATTTTTGAAAAGAACTACTCATTTGTGTAGTATTAGCTACATTATAAATCAAAAAACAAAAGTATCTTTTCAAAAAGAAATTCCAAAATCGGAAAGCGAAATACATACTGCTTTGGCATAG
>CAZOPW010000051.1:0-15966 GCA_964581795.1 uncultured Thermoplasmatales archaeon
TTTCTAAACGAACAAAAGAAAGAGTGGTGATCATCGGTGATGCTGCAGGACTTGTTAACCCTGTTACTGGAGGCGGTATTCATTCTGCGTTATATAGTGGAAAAATCGCGGGGTCAATTATAAACAAAGCATTAGCATCAGAAGATCCTATGAAAATTAACACATATGATACGATAATAAATAAATCAATGTTTCTTCATCCGATTCATCGAAAAACTGCTCATTATTTTCAACGCTGGACAAATAAAGACTGGGATTTCTTTGGAAACGTTGCTGATGGATTGGAAATGCAGGATTTAACTTTATGGAAATGTTTTAAAATCGGGTTGAACAATCCTAAATATATGCTACGAGCAAAGGAATTGTTAACAATTCGTAAAGATATGCAATTGAATAAAAAATATGGATGGTAAAAAAAAATTGAACCATCCGACGTTTTTTAGAAGGATATAAATTCAAACCAGCGAAGTAAACAATATAATATAATCGGGAAATAAATCGCAAATACTATTCGTGTATCTTTGAATTTATAAAACAATACTCCTGCAAGAAGTCCAAAAGGAACAAGGATAGCAATATCGATTACGGTGTGAAATAATAAAAGTAAACATAAAAAGGGAACTGGAAGGAGAATCGAAGTGATCTTTACTCCTTTTTCTAAGCCATATATTGTAAAGAGATTCTTAACCCCTGCTTTTTTATCACCCTCATAATCTTTATAATCCTTTATTAAGGGCCCAATAGTTAATGCAATAAAGATAACAAGACCAATAGCAAGTGAATCAGGAGTAACCTCCGGATACGTTCGAGTAATCGTTCGTGCTAATTCCCCATGCATGATTTTTACGTAACCTGGAGTCATATATCCAAGGAAGAATGCTATCGTTGATCCAATACCAATAATTGTTGTGGAGAACACACCATCACGTAAACGAATTGGAGGAACAGAGTAAATGGTTCCAAAGAATAATCCAAGCAGAACTAATAATAATGACCAAACTCCTAATGAAACACCTAATCCCACAGCGATGATTGCATAGACAAAAGCTATTTTTTTGACTTGTTTCCGGGAAAGTAAACCAGAGGGAATCAATCGATTTGAATTATCAACTCGATCAATTTGTACATCATAGACATGATTAATCATCACTGCATATTGCCAAACAAAAATAATAGCAAAGATACTGAGGAAAAACGTTCCAATGTTTCCAGTGAACACTTGCCAGAACACAGGATCACCAATCAAATTTCCTATTTCAAATTGAATGAATTCAATTTGTTGTAAGTGTCCTGCTATAAAGATACCAATAATAGTCATCAAACTAAAATGAGCAGTAGTCAACAATCGAGAACTTTTCAGAAAACTTGAAAATAATTTTTTATTCGTACTCCACAAGAGTAAGAGAAGCAAAATAATAGAAATAACAATGTAGCGAACAATGAATAAGGGGTGAACGAGTTGCCCTGCAGTAGAACGCAATAACACAAGGAATGGAGAACCAATTATAATAAAGAGAGCGATAAAAGTAACAGAATTCAATAGTGTTCGAACAATTGATTTTGACCGAATTAACACATACAGAGAAGTCGCAATAGTGATACCAACAAGTTCAAAGATAATACCTAGACCACCTTCGAATAACGAATCTGCAGTTCCAGTAGACGCTCCGGTTAATAATGAATTGAAATATTCAACAAAAAACATTGGCGATCCATATGTGTATGGTGTTGGATTTTGATGCATGAGTAAATCAATGAATGGTGGGACAAGGACCATAATGAATCCAAGAGCACTTAAATTAGCTACTTTCGCTAACCGTTGTTTTGAATAAAATTTTAAAAGAAGTACTCCACCGATGTAAACCGTGATAAAAAACGCAGTAATATGGAGTTGAGCAAAAAAGTATTGATAAGATAGTTCTTGATAAGCATATCCTAAGAGTTTTGCTTCTGTCCACATTCGAAGAGCAGATAAAAATGTAATCCAGATGAATAGAGTTAATATACCAAACCGTTCTTTTTCAAAAAAAGAAATGATTGAATCAAGTATATTATAGAGTTTTGTTTCTTGAAGATTCATATTCAGTATGAAGGGAAATAAAAATATTTAAACGTATTGTAAATACTTAAGAAAAAAAGAAAAAAATAAGAAGTATTTGATTTCAATCTTATGGGATCAATTGGAAGTTAAACATGGTCATTCCAATTTCAGTTTCACCAGTGTTTCCATGTTCGTCATAGGCAATGACTTTAACAATATGATAGAATAATACTTTTTCATCCCAATACCATGAAAACAAATCGTTAACTTCAGTTATCACTGTTTCTTGTTTTTGATTATCTACATAAAATTCAACTTTTTCAATAGTTAAATCCGATTCAACAGATACATCAATGGTTATTCCACCTATAATAAATAAGTTTTCAGGAAGGAATCGCATATAAGGGTAATCAAAGAAATAAACGTATCCGTCCTCTGGACTAACGATTTCAACAATTGGACTTGGGAATTCTCGGTAAATAGTAAACGTTGAAGCGGAAGTATCATTCGTTGAAAGTCCTGCATTATCTGTTGCAGTCACACGAACGAGATATTCGTTTCCTTCAGGCATCATAGACAAATCCCAATCAAAAGATCCATCATTTTCCTCATTGGTAGCAATCGTAAACCATGATTCGCCAGCATCATCGCTGTATTCGATATCTATATCTAATGAATCATCAAAATCATCGTTAGCATTCCATCTGATTTGAATTGTTCCATTTACTGATTCTCCACCGTTTGGATAAAGTAATGAAATAGATGGTGGAGTCACATCTGTGAGAATAATTGGAAGATAATCACCACCATGTGAAATACTTCCTGATCCGTTATACGGAATAAGAGTATCACCAATGGAATCACCATCATCATCAGTACCAGAATAATCGTTCCAAAAGTTTCCACCGATGTATGGGCCTCCAAGGATATTAGATCCTGGTCGAAGGGTTACATTCCAGGTGTTTGCTTCAGATGAGTAATCTATAGCATTTACCGCTGTGTTTGAAAAATAGTTATTGTAAATGAGATTATTTCGTCCACCTTCATCGATTTGAAGACCTTTATAATTTTCCGTAAAAGTATTATTTGCAACATAATGATAACCAGATTTATGAATGCGGATACCTTCTTGATTCCTATCAAATGTGTTACCCTCAATGATACTTCCATTGACGCGGTCAAATAATCGGATACCTGATTGACATAACACGAAATCATTTTTTTCTATGGTAACATCAAAAATATCTCCAAGACAAAGAACGCCATCCTTGTTGATATATTCCTCAGTAAACCATATTCCATCAGAACAAGCTCGAATGTTATTATTTTTAATCGTTACATCTTTTGCTCCAGCTACAAGAATTCCTTTTCCGGAGACTCCAGATGGAACAGTCATACTTCGATATTCAAAGAAGTTATTATTCTGAATGTGAACGTTAAAAACAGCTGGTGTTCCATTAACTGACCATAGATACACACCGTATCGTTTTTCATCTTCAATAGAATTTTCAAAATTATTTGATTGAATAGTAATATCACTTGAATACATCATTCCTAAACTTTGAATATTATTATTCTTGATTGAAACAGAAACACTACCATTTAAAAACACGTGATCAATAGTATTATACTCTAACATGAGCTGAGTGGGAATGCTTGCAGTGAATGATTCAAATGGCCAAAATTGATAAATCAATCCTCCTTCTATCGTTGTTTCTATAAATTTCACAGGATTTGTAAAAATATCAGTTCCATTTCTAACTGCTGAAGCATCTGAAAAATTATGTGGGTCAATGTACACTGCTGATCCATTTAATGGATTTTTAATAATACAGTTATCAAGGGTTAATCCGCCGACATCGTCATATTTTCCTGTTTGAAGACAATTCGATCCACCTTGAATAGAAATTTTCTCTAATAATACATTTCTGACACCGGTATCATTTGCTATGTAAAAGGTTGGAATGGTATCATTTGTACCAAAGATAATGGTTTCTTCTACATCTTGTAATCCATGGAAGGAAACTTTCTTATCTAAAAGAATATGCTCAGTGTAATTTCCCTCATGTAAGAATAGTTCTTCAAACCATGATGCTTCATCAACAGCGCGTTGTAAATTACTATAATAAACAGCATCATCACCATTTCGAACTGCTCTACTAATATCTCGATCTAATTGAACATCAAACATGTTGTTGTTAATATAAGCTAAGCTATCTCCATCTAATCGAATACCATTTGTTGCATTGATAAACGAATTATATGATATATTAATTTGTTCGGAATCATCAACATAAATACAATCATCTTCTGCCCACGAAAAGAAATTATCTACAATTTTAACATTGATTGAATCTTGAAGAGAAACACCAACGTTTCTTCTATAATCAAAAGTGACTCCACCAATATATCCATCAATTCCATTAATTATCTTATAGGCATTAGTATCATATCCATCTAATTCATCATCACGAACAAGAAATCCATTAACATTGTTCATCCTGACTGATATCCTACCAACTTGAGAATCATATATATTTTCACTAAGAGCTACATATTCAGCATCATAAACACGAATGCAATCATAAAATGATTCAATGTCACAATTATTAATCTCAATATGCCGTAAGCTCTGATTCACACCCGTTCCAACAGCACTCGTACGTACAACAGATTCAAATCGTTCAACTGAAAAATTAGAGAACAATACGTGACTACTATTAATTTTCACCGTGTATCCATCGTTATTAATTAATTCAGTATACGTTGCATCTTGATCTCTAATGAATGCACCTGTAGGACCCCAAATTGATCTCACAATCACGGGTTTGTTGATTTCAAGAATTTCTTCATATGTTCCAGGTTGAACATTCACAAGACCTCCAGGAATTGCATTGGATATGCCATCAGCTATAGTTTCGAAGTGATCGACACCCCACCCAGGTGTGGAAGAATCGTAATTATCATCAACCCAAATCCTGTAATTTGAATTGTTTTGGAATGAGAAATCTAATTCTATTTGTCCACTATTAATCCCATATTCATTTGTAATTTCACCAGAATAGCTATACAGACCTAATGGAATATCACCATTTATTCTAAATGGCATTAAATACCCATATCCATCAAAATCTTTATACAAGCCATCAATGAGTTCTAAACTGCCAAGTTCATCACAATAAATATAGAATCTTGGAGCATTTCCATTTAATATTTTCCACATATGAGCCTGCCAGGTCCCTGCACCTGCGCTTCCATCAACACCTAACGAAGCCCAATAAGAAAGATATCCGGATGGATATGAATTAACATAAAATCCATAATATCCTTCAGCCAATGTTGAATGAGTTTGCCAATTAATTCCATCAATCCAATAATATGATTGACTTGCATTTATTGGTGCAAGATAAAATGAGTGCAATGAACCAAACATTGATTCCCAATCTGATTGATCTGGAGAAATAATTAAGGACACATCAACAAGATTTGGAGAATTGTATTCATTTATTTGATCAACAAAGTTAATATTCCAAGTAATTGTTGAAATTGAACTATCAGACGCAGTTATGTTTCCTTCATATGCATAACTTCCTAGTAAGTAATCACCATTAACTCTTAGAGGCGCTGTAATACCTGCAAAATCAAATTGCAATCCATCAATTAAAGATAATGATTGATCAGTATTTACAGCGATATAAAATGTTGGAGAAGTACCATTTATGATGTTCCACATGTGAGCTTGCCAAGTTCCGGGTGTTGCATCTTCTGTTACTCCTTTATCTTCCCAAAAATTAAAGAATCCATATGGGTAGTCTTTAACGTAAAAACCATAATATCCCGGTTGTAAAACTACGTTTGAATCTGCGTATTTTACATCTAAATAATGGTATGCTATACTTTCATTTAATTGTATATTGAATCCTGTTGATATGCTACCATCTACATTTTCCCAATTAATCATATCTGTGGATGATATTAACTCCGCATTATTGAATTCAGGATCTTCAGCGCTAGCATTGATTGAGATAAAAGCTATTGTTAAAAAAATGCAAAACATCGTAATTGAGAGCCAGCGTGAGGTTTTCTTTTTATCTTGTGTGAAAGATGAAATATTTATTCCCATATTCGTTACCCCATCAAGAGTAATTATTAGGTCTTTTCCAGGTTTTGAAATAATTTTATTTCCTGTTATTAATAAGATGACCACTATATTATATAAAAGTTTTGTTATACTTTTCTATCCATTTTGTGAATTGAATACCGTTACAGTATAAGTTTGAACAAAAAGATGCAATTAATAGTTATCAATAATCTAATTTGAATTAATGATATTATCCTTTGGAACCATTCTATTTTTATTGATAATTATACATATTTTTATTTTTGAGATGATGGTATATGGCAATTTTTTATTTTCATTTTAATTCAAATATATATTTGCTCTGAGATCGAACTTTTTAGTTTTCAATATGTAACTTTTATCTTCAAAATTTTTCTTTCATTTTTAAATCTAGAATATTCTATTTTTGAAAGTAAAAATTAATAATACTTTTTTGCAATGAATAGTCAAAATTAATCAATATAGATTATAATATTTTATCCAAAAAATAATATCATATTTGATAAGTTTTCAAATAATTAGATATTTATAATATCAAATTTGATATATAAAAATTAAATAGTTTATTCGCAAAAATAGCGTCTAATTTTAAATTAAAAAACTTATTTTATTTAAATTAGCTATTTAATTTGTATAGGGAATCAAATTCTTATTATTCCAATTATATTAATTTGTCTAGGAAAATAAGAAAAATTTCATAGTTAAATTTAAAATAAAATAGGAACAAATTAAATGATTAAAACAATTTTTTAGGTATAGAATAAATGGTTTTAATGAAGAAATAATATCGAAAACTCTAAATAGTTTATATTCCATCTTTAATATAAGTACCAATATTTAAATTAAAAAAAGGCAAAAAGGAGATACCTAATTATGAAAAGATACAAAATTATAAAAAATTTGGGAAGAGCAAAAACTCTCGTTTCAATTCTTATCGCCTTTGCATTGTTAATGCCAAGTTTTGGTCTTGCCGCCGATCAAAACCAAAACCCCGATACAATAGAAGCTGATGTAGAAGACGATTGTGAAACTGCTGAAGTAATAGTGGATGAAATTATTAGTCCAGAAAGCCACGTTAACACAGGAGAACATGATATTACTGCAAAATTTACTACTGTTTCTATAAATGTTAACGGCCAATATGATAAAGAACTAAACGAACCATGGGTTGAACATTCAATGTCCCCCGATACCACCGGAACTCCAAAAGCAAATTTTTACACGTCTTGTGATGAAAACTACATCTATTTAGCATTTGAAAATTTATCAGAATCTAACCCGATTCTTGCAGGAGAATTATTCATAGATATAAACGATAATCAAAGCTGGGATGGAGAAACAATAGATACATTCCTCACATTTAATCACCCAAATACAAAAGTACTTGACAATACCGGAGATCCAATAGAGGGAAGCCTTGTAGCATGGGGTAATTTCCTAGAACTACAAATCCCTAAAAACATCTGGCCTGATTGTAATTACTGGGGATATCGAATAAGTGCAATGGCAAGCAACGACTGTTTGGTAAATTTACCTAAAGAATCAATAACCGCCCAAATTGCTGAAGATTATACCGATAGCTACTTTGACATTACCTTAAGTGATATATCTGGAGATTATGATGTAGAAAACGGTGACTACGATGGATGGTGTATTGAATACGGTCCACATTACTTACCAGACCCTCATTCAGTAATATTACATTCAAGTGCTTGTGAAGAAGATATTTCATATTTTGGTATACCCTTTGTTAACTGGAGTAAAGTAAATTATATTTTAAATCATGATCTTGAAGCCACTTATAATCAAATACAACATGCAATATGGCATTTTATTAATGTTGGAAGTCAAGAACCAAGTCCGCCTGATTCAACTACTCAACAACTTATTGATAATGCAAATACTTATGGAGTAGGATATATTCCTTCACCTGGAGAAATCTTGGCGGTACTCATTGATCCAGTTGGAAGAGAATATCAACACACAATCATCGAAGTAATGGTGCCTTGTGATGGTGAATCATGGAATCCTAACTGGGGTGACAATAACCATCCATCTGATACACCACCAGAAGGTGAGTTCTTAGAATTTGTTTGTGCATACTGGTATGATTGTGAATGTGGAATCGGATTTAAAGCTCTAGCAGATATCTGGCAAATTCATCCAGGTGAATGCAGTACACTCTTTGAAACTGATTTTGAAAATGAAACGAATGTATCCCTTAATTGGATTGCAAAAAGTTTCGATGAAAATCCAGACACCTGGAATCTTTCAACGAATCGAAGTCATTCATCTAGTAACAGTTTCCATTGTACAGATAAAGAAAAATATTATGGAAATGCCATGGATGTGTTAGAAACAAAGAATGGATTTGATTTTACCCAAGTAGTGAATTTTACATTTTCATTTTGGCATTGGGCAGAAGGAGACTCTTATTCAATTGATGGAGAAACAAGAATTGCTGATTTTGGTACGGTTGAATATTATCTACCAAATGAAGATACCTGGATTTCATTACAAAATCTTGCATTAACAACTCAATATTATGATAATAACTGGAAATTTACTTCTTTTACTATCGATGAAACAAAAGAATATGATTTACATGGAGATACAGTATCTGGTGAAGAACTACTTCAAGATGGAAACAAATTCCGATTCAATTGGACATCTGATCCTCAATTCCAATATGAAGGCTGGTACATTGATGATGTTAGTATAGATGTCTGCAGTTATGAATGGTATGACCCTGAAGATGATTTAATATGGCAAAGTCAATCCCTTGGACCAGACCATTGGTGTGCCCCATGGAATAGTTCTATTGAGCGAACATTTCCAAAAGCATGGGATGCAAGTGAAGGTAAATACTTGTTGAATATTACCCTTCAGGAAGAACCTCCATGGTGCGGACAATCTTGGATGGAAAAAATCATTATTGTTGGTGATATTCACGATGTCGCAGTAGTCGATGTTGATCCACCCGCGATTGTTGAACCAGGTGATGATGTTGATTTGAGTGCAACTATCAAAAACGTAGGCACATTAGATGAAACAGATGTTGAAGTCCATGCTAAACTTAGAAAAGATGGTACTGGCACTCCAATTTGGGAACGAAGTACAACCATTAATTCCTTAAATGTTTCAGAACCTTTCACATGGGAATTTACTTGGGAAGATGCAACGTATTGTGATTATGAACTAGAAGTAACCGCTTTTGTCGAAGATGATGAAGTCCCAGCAAACAATGTAATGTATAAGTGGATTCTTGTTGCAGACACATTATTCTTTGATCACATTAATGATAAATGTAATTGGACGCATACTGATTTAACAGGTGGACCAGGGCATTGGAACATTTGTACATCTGGATATGATGATTACCTCTGGTGTGGTTTGCAAGATACAACAAAATATGGTAATAATTTTAATGACGTTGCTATCATTAACGATACCTTTGATATTTCAGATAATTCAACCCTTTCAATTAGTTTTGATACCCAATACCAAATAAATGAAAGTGACTTTGGTGTTGTTGAGGTAAGTCCGGACAATGGACGACATTGGTATCAAATATCACCGTATATTACCGGTTTCAGTGATTGGACCACGATGACACTTACAGAAGATATTTCAGAAGTTGACATTGAAGAAGCGAAAATCCGGTTACGTTTCTATTCAAATGATACCATCACTGACCGAGGGTGGATCATTGATAATATCATTGTTAAGACTGATGGGTTCACCATCTTTGAAGATGATATTGATACTGATGGATTGGAGCACTGGATTATTGAACGATTAACCGCAGGTGACTGGTGGCAATTAGCAACTAAAGCAAAACCGGGTCATTCAGATAACACGGCATGGTGGTGTGGTGATGAATTGGATGGTATGTATCCAAATAATCTCAACAATGCATTGATTATGAACGGAAAATGTGCTGACAAAATTGATCTTACCAAAGCTTTTGCTGCAGATCTTATCTTTAACACCTGGTATGAACTTCAAGAAGGAGATATTGGATACATAGAAATATCCACCAATGATGGAAGCTCATGGTCGGAAATAGGCATGATAAACGGATCTAGTGATTCATGGGAACAAATCTGGATTCCAATAGATGATTATCTAGGTGAAACAATTATCCTTCGATTCAGGTTTACTTCAGACAACAGTGATACCGCTGAAGGCTGGTATATTGATGATGTACGAATCGTAGCTAAAATAGATGAGAACCCACCAACAACTACAGCAGATATAAGTGGAACAATGGGTGAAAATAACTGGTATACCTCAACAGTGACAATCTCACTAAGTGCAACTGATGATCACTCTGGAGTGGATACTATTTATTATATTCTTGACGGCGGATCAACAAGTACTTACACCAGTCCAATAAGTGTGTCAACCGACGGTAATCACGACATTGAATACTGGGCTGTCGACAATGTTGGTAACACGGAAACATCACATACAGAATCATTCAAAATCGATAAAACCGATCCGGAAACACCAAATATTACGAAACCAGATACCGGCATTTATTTCAGAGATAAAAAAATCTGGCCTATCTTTGATTTCTCCTTATTTACTTGGGATCCACCACGAGTGTTTGGTGCTATCACTGTTACAGTTGAAACCTCTGATGCTATGTCTGGAGTAGACACCGTTGAATTCTTTGTTGATGGAGACTATATGGACGAGGATCAAACCGTTCCATACGAATGGAATTGGGATGAAACAGTGATGTTAACTCATACCGTTAAAGTAAGGGTGACTGATAACGCTGGTAATACCGCTGAAACGACAAAGGACATCACAATCTTTAATATCAACCTATTTTGAAACTAAAGTTGAATTGAGAAGAAATTCTTCTCTTTTCTTTTTATTTTTTGGAAAAGTTTTTTACAACCAATTCTCATAAACGCTTTTTATGATAAGTCATGATGAGGCAATGAAATTAATTTCTCATTACTTGCAAGATGAAAAGTTACGGTTTCATAGTTTTGCTGTTGAAGCAATTATGACTCATTTAGCACAACGGTTGAATAAGGATGAAGAATTATGGAGTATCGTTGGTCTTCTTCATGATCTAGATTATGAGTATACATTAAATAATCCTGAGAAACATACGAAAATTACTGCTGAGATTCTATCTGATTTAGTACCAGATAAGGCAATCAATGCGATTCAGGGTCATAATTATATACATACTGATTATCTTCCGACAACATCTCTTGATAAAGCATTAGTTGCTGCTGATGCAGTATCCGGCTTAATCATTGCATCTGCATTAGTCATGCCAGATAAGAAACTCAGTGAAGTAAAAGAAAGTACGGTACAGAAGAAGTTTGCTGATTCTTCCTTTGCTAAGGGATGTAGTCGAGATAAGATTTCAATGTCAGAAGATATTGGAATCCCCGTTGAAGAATTTTTAAACCTAAGTTTACATGCTTTACAAGAGATTGCTCCAAAGATTAATTTATAGAGTAAATGGTTGATTGTGCTGGAAATATTTATTATGGTTAATAAGTATAACACTTATTACATTTGGTTTGATAATAAAGGAATTGTGATGCTGTGAATCAAAAAAATAATCAGGATATTCCTGAGGAACAAATTCGGCTTCGTCTGCCAAGAAGAAAAGATAATGAAATATTTGCTATTGCTGAACGTTTAATGGGCGGCTCACGAATGAATGTCGTCTGTGCTGATGGGAAAGCAAGGCTTGCCCGAATACCGGGTAGAATGAAACGTCGTGCTCGGGTGAGAGCAGGTGATCTTCTGATTGTAGTTCCCTGGAATATTCAAGATGATAAAGCAGATGTTGTATATCGATATACCAAAACACAATCGAGGATTTTAAGTAGGAGAAACCTTCTTCCAGAGAATCTAGATGTCTTCTGATCCTCATTTTTTAAGTAAAAAACAAGATAAAAAACTGGATAATGCAATTCAGCGTATGATTCAACGTCATGGCGTTGATCGGAAAACAGCTGATGAAGTATTTGATAAATCTACGTTGTTTAGTATTGAGAAATTAATTTCTGATCGAATCATTGATTATATTGATTTTCCAATTTCAACAGGAAAAGAGGGGAACGTGTTTCTTGCCATGACTCCAAATGGAGATTCTGTTGCATTAAAGATTTATCGAATTTCAACAGCGACTTTTAAACATATGACTCAGTACATTTTAGGTGATCCTCGGTTTCAGTCGTTTCATAAATCCAAAAGAGATATCGTCTATGCATGGACGTCGAAAGAATTTAAAAATCTCGAACTTCTTCACAAACATCAAATTCCAGCTCCCATCCCTATCAAAAAAATAAATAACGTATTAGTCATGGAATTTATTGGTTCTCAACGTCAACCAGCACCATTATTAAAAGATATTTCTATCAGTAATCCTCAACAACTATTTGATAAAATCATAGGATTCATGCAGACTATGTTTCTGAAAGCTAACCTTATTCACAGTGATCTTAGTCCATTCAATATCCTTTATCATCGCAATAATCCAATTCTTATAGATCTTGGCCAAGCAGTCCTTAAGAATCATCCACAAGCAACAACATTTTTGTATCGAGATATTCAAACCATCCAAAAATATTTTAACCGGTATAAAATTGATATGCCCTCTGTAGAAACACTCTTTCAGCAAATTACAAAAAATGAAGAGGTGAATTCTTCTTGAGATACGTGCGAATTCCAATGGATCGTATCGCTGTTCTTATTGGCCATAATGGTGAAACAAGAGATTTGATTGAGGAAAAAACAAAGATTCCTTTAGATATTAACTCTGAAACAGGCGAAGTCATCATTGATGATCATAAAGCTGAAGATCCGTTCATTATTTTTAAAGTAGAAAATATTGTTCGTGCAATTGGGAGAGGGTTTTCACCGAAACAAGCTTTAAAATTACTTAGCGATGAATACGATTTATTCATTTTTGATATTCATGATTATGTAAAAAAGAAACCATCTCATGTTCACCGCGTAAAAGGCCGTATTATTGGGACCAATGGTAAAACCAAACGGATTTTAGAAGAACTCACAGGATCTTCTATTTCAGTATATGGTCATACCGTATCAGTGATAGGGAATATCATCGATATTGATATTACAAAAAAAGCTATTGATCGATTGTTACAAGGTAGTAAACATGCAACGGTGTACCATTTTGTTGAGAGAAGTATGAGAGAACTTCGTTTACAACAGGGATTTTGATCTCTTTTTTAGGGCAACATTTTAATAGGCATCATTAATTTCCTCTGCTAGCATAGTAAAACAAAAATTCAAGGGATAAAACCTTGTTTTTATGTGCCGTCGTAGCTCAGTTGGTGGAGCACTCGGCTGTTAACCGAGCGGTCGCCGGTTCGAGTCCGGCCGACGGCGTATTTATTCAATTTTTTCCACTGTTGCTACTAATATGATTTTTTTATTAGATAATTATTAACAACTCAATAGAATATAAACCATATCTTTTTGTAGAAGTTTCAAATAAATACATAATAATTAAAAATGAATACAATCAACACATTAGGATATATTGAAACACACTCATTCAGCATTTTAATTTATTACAAGAATTTCCAAACCGTTTTTTGATAACTCATATTGTATCCAAATGCACTATAAACTATGGTTTCCAAATGATACCGTGATAATCCTAATTTATCCCATGTCCAAATATACGGCTCTGAATACACTAAGTGTTGTAAATCATCGTTAACATAATACTCTACTTTTTCAATGTCAAGTTCATCTGTCAACACTTCTACTTTGACATCGATATTACCAAAAATAATTGAAGGCAAGATACTCTTATCAAAATCAAATATTTGTGTATTTAAGATATAAAGACCGGATGAGGGATTAACCATTGCAGATTCTGGGAAGATGATTATTGTAAGGTTAGAATAACTTATCATTTTTTGTTGACCTTGAGCCGATTCATCTTTGACTTTGACTATAATCTTGTAAAATCCCTGATTATCCCAGGAATGATTAAAGGAAATAACAGCACCAGATTCATGAGGACCCATCCATTCATCAACTATTCCATCACCCCAATCGATACTAAAATAGACGAGTTCATCATTGGGATCAATTGAAGAAATGTTAAATTGCTCGAGTGTATTTTCTTTTGAAAATTGTGAACCATTTATAATAGGTTTGATAGGTGGGAGAGGGAAATCAACAGTTCCCACTGGTTCCATTAAAGGATAAGAATCATTACGAAGTGGTAACCATTGAATATTAGAATGGTTTCGTATCACGTATGGTATATCCCCAATTCCATCAGAACCAGGAATTAATTGATTTGGTCCAGAATAGTAATCAATCCCTTCATAATCAGACCAATAATTACCGCCAGATGGATAACTATTATTCCAGAAATTAGTTACTCCAATATCAATTGCCTGAAGATTACTACCTTGTTCATTCAGACCATTTTTTACAAAATTATTATGATGAACACGATTGTTTTCGCCACCACCCATGCATTGATCGATGAAAATACCGATCACATCATTTAAAACAAAATTGTTATAACAAATAGTATTACTATCAGACATTATCATATATATTCCAGCATTATTATATGAAATGTTATTATGGGAAATCTCGTTTTCTTGATGCCATCCACGACAGGTATGTTCAAAATAAATCCCATCATAGTTATTGAATATTATTTCATTATTCGTTATGATATTATTTTCACTATTTTCTTTGCCTTGTTGCTGAGTTGCAAACATAATACCATTTCTATTCTCAGCAATTGTATTGTTCTGAATAAGCCCATTTTGAACATTCATAAATACAATCCCATCACGGGTGTCACCACCATCGTGAATATAACAGTCTGATATGATGAAATAGTTTCTTGTATTACGAATGACTATTCCATCATCCTTATCACATGAAATATTCCACCCTTTGATTAGATAAGGATTTTGTATTGTTCCCTCACCAGCTATTACACCATTACTTTCAGTGAAATCATCATCACCATTGATATAAATCGGATCATGAGGAACAATATACAAATCATGGAATGTTATTTGAGAAAGTGTCCAATTAGGGATAATATTTATTTTATGTTCTACTGTTTTCTCACAAAAATCATGACCATACTCATGTTCATTAACCATAGCAATACTTATAGTTACAGTTGAGATTAAAAGGATAAATGTTAAAAAAACTACATCTATTTTTTCAGGTCTCTTCATTTTCAAAACCTTCCAATATATCAATTTTTATATGATATTTCTTAATATTAAAATTTTTGTATGGTTTTTAGGTTGTAAATAAATGAAAAAGCGATTTATTATAAACTTCAAGTAATAGGCTGGCCGATAGCACTTTTATATTTATCACATTATTACTTATTTTGACTAAAATCCTAGAGTAAAAATTAAAAAAGTGCATTGTAACCTTATGGTTTCGTATATACCATACGTTAAAAGTAACTTCGTAATTCGAGAAAAAGTAGAAATAGAATATTTATTTAATCGACAAAACGACTCGTTTTTGCTGACCGTGCTTGTTTATGAATCACCGCTTTGAGTTTTTTTGATTTAGTTAGTTTCAGCAGTTCTTTTGTTTTTGTTTGCATAATCGTTGTTTCACCTCGTAATAATTTTAATAATCGCATTACTCCCCCCACGATTCAATTCCTAAGAAATTAGAATTATCATGTGAAATTTGATTACAAATTAGAAGATTTATTTTCCTCATAAAGTAATGTTTTATAAAAATGAATTATACTCTTCAAGTATAAATAGTTATGGTACTATTA
>CAZOPW010000052.1:0-15458 GCA_964581795.1 uncultured Thermoplasmatales archaeon
TTATATTAAAAATAATTTTTTAATTTAATTTGTATTTATCATTATACTTATTGTTTAAAAAATATAATAAAAGGAAGAAAGATTTGAGAAGCTTCGATTATTTTTTTATCTGATAATTCAAATGTTGAGGAATAATAATAATATCGTCCTCTGTCACATGTCCTTCAGCAATTAATGTCCATACCGTGATTGTTGGTTCAACATTTGGTTTCGCATATATCCTTACTGATGTGTTTTGATTTTTTGCTTGTTTTTCTTCTTTATTTTCGTATACTCGGTATGAGCAATCAACATTGGAGACAAAGGTAAGTGTTGGTAGTAAGTCTTTGTTTTTTTCAGTGATGTTTTCATTGTATTCCCATCCTATTACTTCAAGTTCGTAATCAAGAGGAATGACTTCTTGATCTTCAAAGGTTACATCGATTTGTGGAATTGCTTCTTCGTAAGCTGCTTGATCGGTTTGAAAAGCAGCTAGATAAATATGATCCCAATCGTTTTGATCATAGGGTGCTCCATTGCTTCCGTCTGAATAATCGAAACATCGTATTTGTTCTAAACGTGGTCCAAAGATATAGCCATAGTTCATGATGCTATAATATTGCTCAGCTGTTTTATCATATTCTTCTTCAGTAAGTTTTGTTGGCCACCGGTTTTCTTGATCTCCTGGTAGAATATCTACTCCGGAAAATGTTGTGGGCATGAGTCCAAGTGAGTGTCCAAGTTCATGTAGGATTCCTTTTGCTAAGAGGACTCTTCTATATTTTTCAGTGAAGCCGAGTCGTTTTAAAACGATTCTTGACCCGCTATCGACGACGATGTGATCGTAATGGTTGAAATCTCCGGGTGATATAAATCCTGCATTGGTTGCTACGGTACAGTATCGAAAGATTTCTTTTCGTTCGTCTGGGAAGAAGTGTTGATAGAATTTATTATGATGGTGTCCCACGGTGTCATCATTGACTTTCATGTATTCCATGAGTTCACCACCACCATTTTTTGGGCTGTCTGGCCATCCGTCATCAATGTATACATTCATGTTATGCATTGCAAATCGTTCTATGATCATTTGATTTGTTTCTTCATAAGTAGTATGATCTTTGAAATCAAATTCAAATAATCCGCCTTTTTTCATGCCATCTATTTCAATATAAATGTCAGGTTGGAATGGGTCAGCGTAATATTCCCGCATTTGATATTCTTCAATATTTTCTATGCCGTCAATGTCAGGGTCTAATTGGTAATGATTATCCCATGTATGTGGGTCATATCCCCATTTCCATTCCCAACTGGTTGGTATGCCGTCTTCGTCAGGATCTAAGAGACTGTCGTCTGTTAATGGATCTGTTTTTAGGATGTTTACTTCTGTCCAATAAGGGATGGTGTCATGGTCGATATCTGATTGATAAAGATTAAACCAGATTTCATATGTTTCTCCTCTGACATGTCCGTATCCGTCTGAATCTTTAAGATGGTCATCTCCGTCCCATCTGCCGGTTTTGTAGTTGTAAGTGAGTGATATTGTTTCTTTTTCATTGTTGTTAGTTTTTCTGCCAAATAACCCGGTCTTTTCTTGTTCTATGATTTGTATTGTTATGTCGGAGGTTTCTTGTTCATCAATGATGTAAAAATTTGCTTTTGATTCCATGCCGAGTGTATCCCATTCACTGAACACCCCACTTCCAGTTGCACCTCCAGCTGATGCTATTTGTGAAGAATCATGTGTTTTTCCATCAACTGTGCATATCCAATAAAATGTTGGTTTGTTTTTCCAATCTCGGCCAAAAGTGAGCATTTTTTCCATTAATTCTCGATTTCTTATTCTTTTTATTTCAACGATTAAGCCTTGGTTGGTGTAAGGAGAAATTCGATTGTCAATTTCTTTAGTTGGTTCTATTTTTCTTTCCACTTTTTCAGGTTCAAAATTGATTAAAATGAAGATGACAGAAAATATTATTATGAGGGCAATGATACTTAGTGCAATAAGAGCCATAGTTTTTTGGTTTTTTTCCATGTTACTCTTCAGCCTCCAAAATTTTTTGTTGTATCTTAAGAGATACCTTTGGTTCCCTCATATTCTCACCAGGTCAGGTAATGTGTTATTATTATTTAAGCTTTTCCAAATTTAAACTATAATGTATAAAATTACACGCTGTTGATACTAATAATTATTTATTGTTTTAAAAAATACCTCATTAGTTAATAAACATTTATGATGTGCAAAATTTATATATCTTAATTGTATATCTTTTTTCATGACACTTCGACAAAAAATAGATGAATATTTCGAAGGGTTTTACGTACAGAAAAAAATAGCCTACCTCCTCCTTAAGTACGGATTGAAAATTAAAGGAAATAAAATATATTGCGGACCAATTGAACAATCCAATTCAAAACTAGCCCGAGCAATATCAGTTGATTACCGGGCAGTAACCGATACGATAAAAAAAATTAAAGAAAATAAAGAACTCCATGATTTTTTCTCAACAATCGAACCAACACCAAATTTAAAACATGCAGCAAGAAAAGTCGGCTGGGGAGTAATCGAAATCATACCAGATAATCCATCTCATAGTGGAATATTTAGTAATGTATCAAAAATAATAGCTGATGCAAACATAAGCATCCGACAAGCAATTGGGGAAGATTATGAATTAACAGAAGAACCTCGATTAATCATAGTCACAGAAGAACCTATACCTAATGATCTCTTACCAAATATTCGAGAGATCAAAGGAATCAAAGGAATAACTATCTATTAATATGTTTTATAAAGCGAATTAAAATCACTCTTTCAATGTATCCTATTCTGTTAAGGTATAATGAAAAAAAGTGTTATAGCACCTCCCACGTCCAACCGTATAAGAAGGAAGATGAGAAGAAAGTCTGGGAAAACTCCTCATATCCTGCGGTTGAGATGGGATGGTGATGCACTCCTTAAAAAACTACCAGCCCAGACTTTTTCATTACTTCTACTACCAAGGATACCATAGGCCTTTAAGTACCTTTTTTGCAGGTAGGTATGCAGTTACTGGTTTTGCTGTTAAATTAATTCGTTTTTTTCACCGTTTTTTGGATAAAAAAGAAGGTTTTAAATCGGTAATGGTTAAGAGTTAAAAACAGAAAAAATAGGCATATTTTTAAGCATGATATTGATTCATTTTTTGAAGGGTGAGGAGTGCAAAACACTATGAGACGAAAAATCACATATACGGTTCCGAAGCAGATTCCTTTGTTTGAAGAAAAAGATGATGGTAAATTAAAAAAATACGATCATTCCTCATAACAATTTTTTCAAAATTTTTTCTTTATTCAAAAGAACGAGTACTTCCCTCAATAATTAATTGTTTTGAAGATAAGATCATATAATTTTCTATTAATTCAAAACGGTCAATAGAGACAGAAACTGATGGTTCATATCGAATAGTAATCGGATTATTTAAACTCGAAAATGTTTCATTTGTTCCATCATCTACACAAAGTCGTAAATGATTTGCATCTTGCAAACCATAATGATGATGGATCATCGTATCATACGATCCAGTACCTGCACATTCAACTGGCATCCAACCTGTTTCAGTAATTTGTTTACCAACAAAAAGTTCAGCCCAAACATGGGCGACAGCAGTGTTGTTTGATACTAAATATCCTTTCACGTATCGACTAGGAAGACCAATTGCTTTGCACATTGAAAGATATAAATATGTTAAATCATCACAGTCACCAACACCCGTATTATATGTTTCTATTGCAGGTTGTGGGTGACTTACTATATGTTTTTCATAGGTAGTATGATTTTTTAACCAGGAAAACAAGTGTTTACCAACAAGGAAAGCATTCTCATTCTTACTATTGTTTTTGATTGTGTGAGCTACATTTTTAATTGTTGGATGATTTGGATCAATAATTGTTTCTGTATCATTTCCTATTGGACGACAATACTGTTCTGTTAAATCAGGATACAGTAAGTGAATTTCTTGAAGTGTTGAAGATTTTGATCCTGTTAAATCCGAGATAAGAATTGGTTCTTGAATAATATTAGCTGAAACAGAAAAGGATTGATTCGTATTAGCCTCCATAGTTTCATTCCAAATAACAACATGATTATCATTATCCTGGTTTTCCACTATATTTTCTGGGCGTAATCTGAGAAAAAAGACTGTTCCCAGCTCACTTCCTGGAAGGAATTCTTTATAATTGATTGTCGCGATTCCTTCACCAGTTAACGTAATGTTATATCCATACGAGATCTGATATGATACTTTTACTGGGGATGATTCATAGGTTGTTTTAGGTGAAAAAAATGAATTGTCAAAACAGCCTGAACAACTTATTATAATGATGACTAATAAAGAAAGAATAAGGATTTTTGGTTCCAGAAATGTCTTTTTATTATTTCCGTCCGAACAATCCTTTCTTTTTGTTGTTTCCTCGTTGATTTCTATATTTACATCCATCTTTCATAGGACATTTTATACAATTTGGATCTGTTTCATGACAAAAGTTGATTCCAAGTTGCGCAAGGGATTCAAGATATTTAAACACGTTTTCATCCATTTTTTTTGCTTCACCTGTAAGAAACTCTATTGCTTCATCAGTATCAGTGGTTGAAACCCATCCTAAGCGATTAGCAACTCGGGTAACTCGTTCTGCTTTCTCAGTTGCATGTTGATTCGTTTTTTGCGTTGTTTCCGATGGAGGCGTGGGTTTTTGCTGCTGCACTGATTGTTGTGTTTGTGTGGATGGTGTGGGTGATGTTGATTCACTTGGAATAAACTCTGGGTTTTTTCCCTTTTTTGAAATACGAACTGATTGACCGCCATGTTGGGTTTCACGAGGCCGAATTTCAGCCATCACTGGCATCTGTAAACTTCCTCCCGAAATCAAGGCAACACCGATAGGGAGTCGTTGAATTTCATCAGCTGTTTTGCTGGTAAGTCCTTCAACGGATTGAACAATTGCTTTCAAATCATTTGGATTTGTAACTTTCAAAATAATATTTGTGTTACATTGACTGATAATGTTTTTATCAACTTTCGCGGGTCGTTGACTGACAATTGCAAGTCCCATACCAAATTTTCGTCCTTCTGAAGCAATTGTTCGAAGGATTCCTGATGAGACTGCATTGCCAAATCCTCGTTCTGGACAGTAATTATGAGCTTCTTCAACAATAAGTAAAAACCCTGGTATTTTCCCTGCTTTGCGTTGTTCGAACAATTGTTGAGTTAACCGAGCAACAATCACCGTTTGAACATCAGGTGGGACTCCTTTCATATTTACAACTGAGCAGCTACCATTTTTAACTAGATCACCAGGATCTGTACCATTTTCACTAAACACTCCAATGGAATCAAGTGATTCAAGAGAAGCAATCACATTCCATCGTGCATTACTTTTACTTCTTCCGACTGTTTCAATGATATCTCGAAGGGTGTAATATGTTTTGTATTCTTTGATTTCTTTGATAGCTTGATATAAGACTCCTTTTTGTGGACCGGAAAGTTTAGCTGGAAGAAGATCAAGGATTTCACTCGCTTCAAGATTTGCTCCATTTAATGTTAAATGTTCAAAACTCCCTCTGGATCCTAGCGGTGAATATTCAGTGATTTGTTTTTTATAATCATTTGGTTTAACATTAAACCGGTCCATGTTCTTTTTGTCTTTTTTGCTCTTATTTTGACTGGTTAAGGAACGGTACTCACCATGAGTATCGATGACGACCATTGGTACTTTTTTCTTCAATAATTCTTCTACAAGCACACCGCATGCATAACTTTTTCCACCTCCGGTTTTTGCTAAGATTGCGATGTGTTTTTGGACTAATTGGTCAATATTTAAGTAGACGGGGAGTTCATGACCTTTTAATAATCCAATATATGCACCATTTTCTTGTGCCGCACTTAAACCAAGCACTTTCCGAATCAGTGATTCATCTGCTTTGGTTATTCCCTCACCAGCATTAAACGGTGTTCGAGGTGATTGTAACAATCCTCTTTTATCACGATATCCAATCACGTCAACTTCAGCGATTACTTTTGTGTTAATATGAGGTCGCTCCTCATTTTCCATAATCGATGTTGCATCCTCAAATCGAAGATCAGATTGTTGTTTTATATCCATGATTTGAGCCAGCATATTACCTTCTTTATGTGGTGCGTACACATAATCAAATTTTCGCACCTCTTCGCTTTTCACAGCGAATTTAAAATCCGTTGGACTTACCGTTCCATAAATCCGTCCTATAACATCGTTTTCTTCTGTTTGCATCCTAATCCCCTGAATTTCCCAGCATGGAGAATGTATGTGAGAATCCAAGAAAATGAATAAAGGACGCGGTTCTTATACTTTTTGTAATTTTTGTGCGATGGATTCAGGAAGATCTGCAAGATATTTTAACGCTTCAATCTCCATGAAATGAAGTGATCCAGGAACAACTAAGGTGTGCAAGGGAGCCCCGAATTCTTCGTTTTTTAACGCAGAGAACGTATTTGCTTTGACTAAGGGATTTGGTGATCCTGCACGAGCAACTACACAAACGATATCTTGTTCGGAGAACACATGTTTTTGTTTATGATTCTCCATTTCCCATAAAAGATTAATACCTTGTTTAGCGGTCATAAACTTGTTTTCTTCTGCTTTGATATCCAAGAGCACTAAACTATGTAATCCTTGTTTTTTATTATCGCTGATAACATCATATGGGCTCATTGGGAAATAGTGTTTTTCTGGAGTTACTAGTGTTGTTATTCTACCAAATTTATAATGTTGCAATCCAAGTAAACCAGGAACTGCAGTTACGACACTACTTCCATGAATTACGCTTGTTTCAATATCTTGTTGAATTGCTCGTATGCGAAGGTCGACATGTGTTGTGGCTGTTAAAGCATCTCCTCCAACAAGGAATGCAACATGATTGTTTTCAGCTTTAGATAAAAGAATACTTGCATCTTCTGTTTCCTTACGGTTTAGGATAATAATTTCCTTGTTGTAAATCGTTTTGAGATGTTCTAATGTAATTCCTGATAAAATTGAAGTGTAAAATTCCGCGAACACATAGTCAGCATGTTGAATAGTGTTTAATGCTTTCATACTGAGATCGGATTCATCATATAATCCTAGCCCAATAAAGCTGAGTTTTCCTTTTGCCATAATTGTCAACAGTGAATATGGAAATAAAAAATGTTCATAAAACTTTGGCAGAGTTCAAATGATAACTTATTACTATTTTATTTTTGGATGGGTTTTTTGCAAGTGCTTATAAATGTGGGCTATATTTAAGCGCGTACTATGCTTTCAATAAGTCTTGCAGTTATTGTTTTCATAGCTGGAGTACTTCTTCTCTATAAGGGATCTGATATCCTTGTGGATGGAACGACTCATGTTGCTGCTCAACTTGGAGTTTCCTCATTGATTATATCTGTAGTTGTGGTTGCATTTGGGACCTCAGCTCCAGAATTTGCTATATCTGTTGGAGCAGCATTACAGGATTATCTTGGTATTGTTGAAGGTGGAGCTGATATCTCAGTTGGAAACATTATTGGATCCTGTATTGCCAATTTGCTCCTCGTTATAGGACTGAGTGCTCTAATTCGTCCAATTAAAATTCAAAAAGGGGTCATTCGTCGTGAACTTCCAATAATGATACTTGTCACCATTGTTTTAGTTTTATTTTCAATCACTGGATTACTGGATGGATTACATGTTTTTGGTGGAATCCTTTTTTTTGTTTTTTTTATTTTATTTGTGTTTTATTTCATTCGCTGTGCTCGATTAGAACGAATAAAAGTTGAACAATACGAAGAAGGAAACACATTAAAAGAAACCGTGTTTATAATCCTTGGAATTGCTGGTGTTGTATTAGGTGCATGGTTTCTTATTGAATCAGCAATCACAATCGCTCATTTTTTCAACATATCTCCTTTAATTATTTCCTTATCAATGGTTGCAGTTGGTACCTCATTACCCGAACTTGTTGTTTCTGTAATGGCTTCATACAAAGATGAATCAGACATCGCTGTTGGAAACGTTCTTGGATCAAATGTGTTTAACATCCTTCTTGTCCTGGGTGCTGCAGCAGTTCTTATTCCATTAGGTGCAATGAGATCTGTAGATCATTTAATAATATTATTTGGAGTAACACTAGTAATGATACCCATTTTACGAACAAATCATGAAATTTCTCGAGTAGAAGGAGTATTTCTGCTAGCATTATATGTGATATATATTTGGTATACTTTCTTTGGTTCATCATTTTTGTTTACAAGTTAAATTTAGTTGAAAAAACCTAATCATTTTTAACATAGAAACGTGTTTTCAGTTTTTATGAATCCAAAGGTTTCAGTGAATAAGCGAGAGATCACTGCTATTATGTTAATGGGTTTATTTTTTGTTATCATTCAGGGAACAGCATTATTGTTATTACAACCATTTGAAACAGCGGGGATACAACCAGCTTTTGAAGACCCGGAAAATCCTACAAATATTCTGTATATTTTTGTTATTATGCTTGTATTCACCGCAGTCATTCTTTTAATTGCTAAATTTTGGAAAAAACAAGTCATTCATTTTATTATATTATTTGCGATTGGTTATACAATGTTTTATGCGTTTTTCTTAAGAGTTTATGCGTTACTTATTCCTTTGAATATAACAGGATTACTCGTTCTTTCAATTGCATCAGCCGCAATAATAGTGTTTTTATTGTACAAATATCCTGAATGGTATATTATTGATTTAACGGGTATTTTGGTAGGTATTAGTGCTATTATTATATTTGGAATCTCGTTAAGTGTATTCCTTGTGATTTTACTTCTAATCGGGTTAGCAGTGTATGATGCAATTTCTGTGTATAAAACAAAACATATGGTTGATTTAGCTGATACGGTCATGGATCTTAAACTCCCTGTTTTACTCGTTGTTCCAAAGATAAGAGAGTATTCATTAATCAAAGAAACACGTCGATTAAAAGAACAAATAAAAGAAAAAGAAGAACGAGATGCATTTTTTATGGGATTAGGAGACATCGTGATGCCAGGTATATTAGTTGTTTCCGTGTATTATTCCAATCCAAATGCACTTGGTGTATCCATTGGAACTATAATTGGAACACTCATTGGATTTGCTGTGTTAATGCGGTATGTCCTTAAAGGAAATCCTCAAGCCGGTTTACCATTACTTTGTGGAGGAGCTATCATTGGATACATTTTTTCAAGTTTTCTCTTATTTGGCGAACTCATTGGTTTAATGCTCACATTTTAAAAAAGTGTTAAACGAAAATTAATATGTTGTAGAATAATTACAGTTGTCACACCAGATTTTTCGATTAAAATGTTTTAACTGATGATTACAAACAGGACAAGAAGCCTTTTCTATGAAATGTTCAAGCCAAACATCTTGAACCTGTGGAACACTTTCAACTTTTACTTTGTTAAGTAATTGTTGTAAATCAGGTGTTGTTGCAAGATTAGAAAGCTTAGAGAAATCATATGGTCGACGTGGTTGTTGAGACACGTTTATCGTATAAGGTTGAGATTGAGATGAATACGATGAGGAAGGTTGTGTTGTTTGTCTGTTGATAAGTAAAGCGGCAACCACGACACCAGTGACCAATCCACCAATATGGGCAATATGGGCCGTATTACTCTGCGTTCCAACAAGAACGATAACTGTTTCGATCGCTGCAAAAATAAGCACTGCATATACAACTCTTATTCGACGTAACACCATGATAAAACCAAGTGGAATCGGCATAACTACTTCATCATTTGGATAAGAAAAAGCAAATGCACCCATAATACCAAAAATAGCTCCAGATGCACCTACAAGAGGAGTAATTGATCCAAGGTTGAAAAGAGAATGACTTAATGCTCCACCAACTCCAGTGATCAAATAAATAATTAAAAATTTACTCCACCCAATTCGTTGTTCAAAAGCCAGACCAATAAAAAAGAAAATGAGCATGTTTCCAAAAATATGTAAAAACCCGCTATGAACAAACATGGATGTGAACAATGTATATACTTGAGGGAACAGTTCAGGAGTTAAATAAATAGGACGAAAACCAAGTTGATTGATAATCGTTGCTTGATAAAGAAGCGTAATTACAAACACAATAAAATTTGTAATGATTAACGCATAAGTCATCATCCATTTTTTAATATATGAGGCAACGATGCCTCCGATCATCACAGCGATAGCAATCATGGATACGGGGTTTAACGGAAAGATTTCTATGGCCATGATCTTTTTCTCCAGTCACGAATTACAACGATGAAAGTCATAGTGAATAGAGCAGTTATATAAATAGTGTTGGCGTTTAATTCAATGAATTGAAAAGAGGTTTCCTCATTATTTTTATTGACCGTTTGATTTGGATCGGTAAGAGTCCAATCAGAAAGAAAGACGGTACTATACAGTTGAGCTAAATGAGGGTGATTGATGATTATTCCTACTTCTCGATTGTTTAAAAATGAATTTTCGTTCCAGTTTACACTAGATATAAGCACACTAATGTTATCTATGATTACTCCTTTGTTATGTATATTTTGAAAAATAGACCAGTTCGTATAAATGTATTTTACTTGTATGCCATTAGCTTCAAGAATGTTTTTTGTTTGGTTATTCTTAAAATTGGTTTCAGTATACCAAGGGTTATAATTGAGAATAATTCGGATATCGACACCTTGACGTGCCTTATCGGTTAATAGTGGTATCAATGGATTTTGATTATTCGACCAATTTGAATAAATGTATAATTGTTGAATGTAAATTGATTCATTTGCTTGTGAAATCAAATCAGTAATTGCAGTAAGACTATTATCTGGGGAAAGAACAGGTTGAACACATGTGAAATTTGTAAATGTTGATGTTTGATTTATTATAGGTTGATAACATCCATACCACTGCGGATCTAGAACAAAATAATTATGCTTATAAAAATCAAGATTCGAAGAATAAAAGTTTGTATCTGGTTGAAGCAAACTAAAATCATTGTAAAAAACACTAGTATAAAACGATGCGATTGATTTATTTGTGATAGCTACACCCCATTCTCGATTACCACGAGATGTTTGTTTGGGAACTCCTGTTGGAGCGTAATTGCCACTTTGAATAATTACTGTTTTTTGATCTAGGATAGCATATTTTGCATGAGTAAATCGGTAGCGTTTAAACTGATGTTGAATCACATCGCCACGTAGAATATGAATGATGGCTCCATGATGAATTAATCGATTGAATAAATATTGTTGTTTCTCACTCATTCCACCAATAGGATTTCCCTCAGCAAGGATTTTTACAGTGACATTTCGCTGTAATGCAGTAAGTAAAAGATTGGTTAATTCCATACTGGTAAATTCATAAACATTAAGCAAGATCTCTGAGTCAGCTTGATTAAAAAAACGTGAAAGCACTCCAAAACTTGTATCTGGTGAAACAAAAGGAGTTATTGATGCATTAACACAAAACGTTCTTGGATTAAACCTTGACTGCCCGATATGAAATGTTTGGGGTTGTATCCAGTCAACAGCAGTATTTGTGTCAACAAAACCATTATTCTTTATACATCGTTTTAATATTTCACCTTGCTTCACACTTGGAATAGGTGATCCATTCCAAAATGAAAAATTACCTATTGTATTACCATATACAATCCCATCAATAGTATGATTAAATGAATCTTTTAACGCAATCATTCCGCCCTTATTATTTAAAAATATCGTACTTGTTGTCTCTAATTGGTCAACTGAATGATTTGCATCTGTTTCATATTCATAATCAGGAAGAGTTAAGCATTCCGTGTAAAAATCATTACTATTCTGTGTAAGAGTAATCGTTGTTTTTGCTTCAATTATAGTTTCTTTCGGAAACATAATTTTCTTTTGATCTGAAAAACGTTCATTTACGGTCGTTGTAATATACCATTCGTCTAATTGAATACTTTCATTTGTTGGATTATATAAAGATATATATTCATTATGGATTGTTGGATGAGCGTAATAATAACATTCTGTAATAAGCAATTGTTTTTCTACCTTTGACGGTGTTGAATCAAGAATGGTGATGGATATATTGTTCTTGTTATTTTGTTCATTAAGTTCTGTTATTGTGTTATGGTAATCAGCTAAAATGTAAATCGTGTGCTCACCAGGACTAACTCCTTTTGTATCCCAGTAAAGAGATGGATATTTTTGGTACTGTTTCACGGTTTCATAGGTTTTTGTATATATAAGTGAGTCAGATTGAATCTCGTCGAGAAAATAAGATACAGTTACATTTTGTGCATGTTCCTCTCCATTGTTTTTTAAAAATGCTTTGATTCTAACAATATTTCCTTCATAACATGTTTCTGTTTGCTCTCCGTTTTGATTATATGATTTTACATTTGGTATGGTTAAATCTGGTTGATGAATCCTGCAAGTGAAGACATGATCTTTTTGCAGTACTGGGTCATTTTTTGATATTATTTTAATAGTTATATTGCCATGTTTAGTGTCTATGAATGGAAGAGAGAACGGATCGATATAGATTTTTACCTTTTGTTTTTGATTTGGATCTAATATGATTTCTTTTGTTTCTAAGCGTGCATGAAATCCTGGTGATTGTTCACTGAGTAGAATGTAATAGGTGTCGGTTAATGATCCTGTGTTTTGTATGGTGATGGAAGTTGAAAATTGATTCCGATTTTTTCTGTCAAAATTTGATTGTGAAGTTTGCGCTTTAAAATGATAACTACCAAATGAAATAGTAATATTGTTTTTTAATTCAGTTATCAATCCATTTTGCGTAATCGAGTTTAAAGTAAAATCTGATCCTATTGGTCCAGTTAACTTGTGGTATCCTTCAATTTCTGGAGTATATTCAACGATATTATTTGGTTCACTTGGATAACAACTTACTATATCTTCAAATTCATCAGTGAGACAAAGAAAAGTATTTGAGTAATCAACATTTATAAAATATCCTCCTTTAACACCTTGTGTTGTTAAGTTATCAACATCTAATAAAATCCTGTTTTCTCTTGTTTCTTTAATGGTGTAATTATCTTTTACTTTGATGTGAATGGAGCATGTTTGATTATGTTGAATTTGTTTTTTGTATGCTTCATATGTTTTCGAAAATCTTAGGAAGATCCAATCATTCCAGCATCCAGTTTTATTCGTAGTTATTGTATGAGTGTATCTATCTGAGTATTGCCATTGTTCTCCTGTCCATGTTTGACTTGCTGGATACTGAGAACTGACGTTACCAGTAATATAGGATTTCAATTTGTAAGAGCCATTTGAGGAGAAATTGGAAAGTGTTACATGGATTGCGAATGGAGGGCTGTATGTATCGTATTGAGCTATTTTTGGAATATATTTTTGCAAGATATCGATTTGTATTGATCCTGTTTTACTGAATTTATTTTCTTTTCCGAGAGTTGGAATTGTGGTTTCTGCATAATCAGTGTGTGAATTATTTGTTTTGTTATGGTGAAGTAATATGAGACTGTTTCCGATACCTGGTGTATTAATTGGTTGACCAGTTACTTCTTCTGTATCAAAACCCCATTCAACACTATCAATAATAGACCCGTTTTGATTTAATAAAAGAAGACAATCCTTAGTGTTTCCCAGGCCGTTGCAAATGCTATTATCATCAACCATATAATGGAGGACTGAATGATTTTCATTATGTGGCATGGTAAGTGTGGTGTCTTGGTCGGTAATAATGATAAAACTATGCGGTGGAAAGAAAAGTGGAGTTGTTTTGTTTGCAGGTATGATTTTATCTGTTGCATAATTATCTTTTATTTTCCAATTTGATATATTTATGGTATCCTGTGTTGGATTGTAGAGTTCTATCCATTCAGCTTTTGTATCTGATTCAATGGGATTTACCATTATTTCATTGATTACACATGATGTTGCGGTTAGTGAAAATGAAGCAAATATTAAAAAAGAAAAAAATAATATTATTATTGAAATATAAATAAAGGTGTATGATTTATTTTCAGTATTATGATATCGAATAGGTATAATCCCCCAAATCCACTGTAATGAAGAGAGGGCGGGGAGGGATTTGAACCCCCGTATGCGGATCTGCAGTCCGCCACATAACCGCTTTGTTACCCGCCCATGAGCCATGGTTATATGGCGAAAAATGGTTATGCGGCCATGGATTAAGCGTATCCAGATAATTCAGATTGGTGTTTTAACTGTTTTGGTCTGAGCAACTCTAGCAAGGAGTCAAGTTCCTGCTGGGTGATCTCGCCGTTGAGGAATTTGTCAAATGCTGCTTTTGCCCGGTCTTGGTTGGTCAGTTTCGGTTTGGTGACGAATATCCGTTCGATGTCCCTTCTCATCTGCTGCTGTGTCGGCCGGTTATAGATCATGGTCTGCGACAGATGTTTGTGCCGTGCGTGGTTCTGCACTGTTTTGGGGTTGATTTGTTTGTTGAGCATGTATGTGATGCTTGATGCCCTGAGCATGTGAGGGTATACCCGCTTGTTTATGCCTGCTTTGATTGCGCATTTTTTGACGAGGTTCCTGACGAAATGCTCGCCGATTCTGTCTCCAAATTTGTTAACCAGTAGGGCATTTTGTTCCGATGACTTCGGTTTTCTCTCGTAGAGGATGTAGTTTTTTATGGCCTCTGATACCCGTGATGTCATGGTGACAATTTTATCTCCGGACTTGGTGTCTCTCAGTTTGATTTCCATGGATTCGTGGTCTATGTCATCCATGTTTAGCTTCAGTGTCTCGCCTTTCCTGAGGGCCTCGTCGTATAGTAGTAGTATGACCAGGTAGTCAGCTCTGCCTTCCTGTTTTGCCGCCTTGATTAGTTTGTCTATTTCTTTTTCTGTGAGGACGTCCTTGTTCTTTTCCTTTGACCTGGGTATTTTCAGGTGCAGGTCTTCCCGTTTCAGGATTGCCTTGCAGAAGAGGTTGAGTGCTGCGAACCTTGTTCTGTTTCCGTTGGTTTCGTATTTTTTTATGAGATCTATAGATATGCTGTCCAGTTGCTCTTGGTTGAGTTGGTCTAGGTCCTTGTGCTTGAGAGTCTGCCTTATTGTTTTGAGGTAGATTTTTTTGGTGTTCCGGCTGTATTCGTTCTGCCAAAGATATCGTTCAAACTTAGTTATTGCGTGGCCGAAATTCAAACGATTCCGACCTCCCTGATTTCTTCATTTTGCGAATGCGTTTCATTTTTTACGCCTTCTTTTCTTTTCGCACCTCCGTTTGTGTGCCCTTCTCCCATAGCTTTCCTGCTTAAAATTTTTATCGCTCTCCTGATGCATTCGCCGTCTATACGCTTTTTCAGGTCCAGGCCCTGTACTTTTCTCTGGCTGTTCAGCTTTAGCCGTTCCTTTTCGCTCTGCTTTATCAGGGCTTCTATCCTGGGCTCAAAGTAGTTGATGACTTCCATTACCGCCCGTTTCTCTATCTCCCGCCCTGTGAGCTCGTGCATGTGCTTCCAGA
>CAZOPW010000053.1:0-15098 GCA_964581795.1 uncultured Thermoplasmatales archaeon
CTTCATCACGGATTTGTTGAATGTATTGCAGGGCAATATCATCTTTTTTTAAGAGTAACGGTCTGATTCTTCCAGGAATGTAAAGTTCTTCAAGTCGTTTTGCAATAGAAATAACTGGCGTGGTAACACCGATATCTTCCAGGATTGATAATGCACTATTGAGTTGACCTCTGCCGCCATCAATAATGATGAGATTTGGAAATGATCGATTTTCTTTGAGCAGTCGAGTGTATCGTCTGCGAACAACTTCACGGATTGCTTTGAAATCATCAATTCCTTCAACGGTTCGAATACGAAACCGACGGTAATTACTCTTATCTGGACGACCGTTACGAAATTGTACCATTGATCCAACCGTACTTGTTCCCGAAAGATGAGAAATATCAAAGCATTCGATGACCACTGGTTTTTCATGAAGGCGCAAGCGTTGTTGTACTGCTGCAATTTTTTTAGTATTAGCAAAAAACGTAATATCAATATTTTTTCGAACTAAGCGAAGTAATTGTTTTTTTTCACCACGTTGAGGAACAGTAATCCGGACTTTTTTTTGTTTTTGATGTGAAAGAAACTCTTGTAAACTCTCATCGAGAGATTCTGGAACGATTACTTCTTTTGGAATTGGATGATCACTATAATATTGTATAATAAATTCCTCTAAAAATTGGTCATAATAGGAGAATACAAATTCGTTTTTATTTGAAAGTGTTCCTTTGTACACGTTGAACAACATTAAATATACGTTATCTTCAACGATTCTGTAATTGATGATATCTTCATTATATCTTTTTTGACGTTGCATATTTTGTCGTTCTTTTAAATGTTCTAAAGCGGTTAGTTGATTTCGTTTCCGTAATGCATGTTCATAGTGTTGTTTTTCTGAAAACTGCTGCATTTCTGTAGTGATTTGATCAGTTGCTTTTCGAATGTTTCCTTTTAAAATCTGGTTTACTGTGTCAATTTGTTGATTATACTCTTCTTCTGAAATATGTCCAATACAAGGAGCATCGCAGAGGTGGATATGATAGCGTAAACACGCTTTTTTAGGCATCTTTTTACAGGTACGTAAATGAAATGTTTTTTTCAAAAATTGTAAAATGTAATCTCGATCCGCAGCTGAAACGAATGGTCCAAAATACTTTCCTTTCCCTGTTTTTCTTCTAGCGATAATGACTCTGGGAAACTGTTCATCAGTGATTCGAAGATAAGAATAACTTTTTGCATCTTTTAAATTAATATTATATTTTGGTTGATGTTTTTTGATTAAGGTGTTTTCTAAAATAAATGCTTCAAATTCGGTATCGGTAACAATAAAGTCTACATGATGAATTTGTTTCACAAGCTGCTGGGTTTTTGGATCTAGTAACTGTGGTTTTTGATATGTTTTCACTCGATTTCGTAAATTTTTTGCTTTTCCAATATAGAGTATCCTGGCTTGTTTATCATGGAAGAGATAGCATCCTGGTTTCTTTGGAAGATGAGTTATGCTAAACATTTTTCTTTTGTTTTCGGTAACACATTTGCTAATTCGTTACCCGTATAACTTTTTTCAAATTCTGTTATGGCTTCTGGTGGTCCAGTTGCAACTATTCGACCACCGTCTTCTCCACCTTCAGGTCCTAAATCAATGATATAATCAGCATTTTTTATCACTTCCAGGTTGTGTTCTATTACCACGACCGTGTTTCCTTTATCCACAAGAGTATTAAGTACACTAATCAGTTTTTTTACATCATGGAAATGAAGCCCAGTTGTTGGTTCATCAAGTAAGTATAACGTATTTCCTGTACTTTTTTTAGAGAGTTCTCTAGTAAGTTTAATTCGTTGTGCTTCGCCTCCTGAAAGCGTTGTTGAACTTTGCCCCAAGGTGATATAATCAAGTCCGACATCTGAAAGAGTCTGCAGTTTTCTTTTGATAGTGGGAATGTTTTGAAAGAAATCAAGTGCTTCTTCAACAGTCATATTTAATACATCACTAATCGTTTTATGTTTATAGGTGACTTCTAATGTTTCCTTATTGTATCGTTTTCCTTTACATTCCTCACATACAACATATACATCAGGTAAAAAATTCATTTCAATTTTAATGACTCCTTCCCCGCCACATGCTTCACATCTGCCTCCTTTTACGTTAAAGGAGAAACGACCTGGTTTAAACCCGCGTTTTTTTGCTTCATGAGTTTGAGCGAATAATTTTCGAATATAGTCAAATACTTTCGTATATGTTGCAGGGTTACTTCGTGGTGTTTTTCCAATCGGGCTCTGATCGATGACGACGACTTTATCAATTGTTTGATCTGAAATAATTCGATCATGATCACCTGGTTTCACCCGAGAATTATACAGTTTTTGCCGTAAACCAGCATATAAAATATCATACACTAACGTTGATTTACCACTTCCTGAAACACCAGTTATCAATGTTAATGTTTCAAGTGGAATGTCTACATCAATATTTTTTAGGTTATGTTCACGGCATCCAATGATATGAAGGAAGTCTTTGACCTGTCTTCGTTTCTCGGGGATATCAATACACATCTCACCAGATAGATACTTACCTGTTAACGACTTAGGATGGTTTTCAATCTCTTCTGGTGTTCCTTCAGCAACAATATGTCCTCCGTGAACACCAGCACCTGGACCCATATCGATAACGTGATCAGCACTTCGAATGGTTTCCTCATCATGTTCGACTACAATGAGTGTGTTTCCCAGATCTCTAAGATGAAGAAGTGTATCAATTAATTTTTTGTTATCTCGTTGATGAAGTCCAATTGAGGGCTCATCAAGGATGTAAATGACACCCATTAAATTTGATCCGATTTGAGTGGCTAACCGTATTCGCTGTGCTTCACCACCTGACAGGGTTCCTGCGTTTCTTGAAAGTGTTAAATAACTCAATCCTACCTTATCTAAAAAATCTAGTCTTTCTTTGATTTCTTTTAAAATTTGCCACGCGATTTCTTGTTTTTTCTCAGAAAGGATTAATGTTTTGAAAAAAAGAATGCTATCTCGGATGGACATATCTGTAACATCAGCAATATTTTTGTCATTGATTTTGACACTGAGTGCTTTTTGTTTCAATCGTTTTCCATTGCAACTTGGACAGGGTAGAACGCGCATAAATTTTTCTAGATCCCGACGTCGATAATCGGATTCTGTTTGTTTGTATAATCGTTCAGATTGTGGAATGAGTCCTTCCCATCGTTTTTTTCCAGACCATTTCGATCGTCCACGTCTCATGGAAAAATCAAAGGATACGGTTTCATGTGATCCATACATTAGTGCATTGTATTGTCTTTCATTCAAGTATTCAATTGGAGTGAAAATGTCGAAATCAAAATGTTGAGCAACGGCCCCTAAATATTTAATCCGCCAGCGATCTCTTATTCCTTTGTATAATTTAATTGCTCCGTCAGCAATGGATTTTGTTTTATCTGGAATAATTAGATCCGGGTCAAATTCCATTTTTATTCCGAGGCCATGACAGGTTTCACATGCTCCAAACGGGCTGTTGAATGAAAACATACGAGGTTGGAGTTCTTCAAATGATAACCCACAAATTGGACATGCCATACTTGAAGAAAATAAATGTTCATTTTCGTCTTTGTCTAAAACAGTGAGCAGTCCTTTTGTTTCTTCTAATGCATGTTCACAAGCTTCAGTGAGCCGAGAGGAATCATCTTGAGGATTAAGTCGGTCGATGACAATACTGATGTCATGTTTTTTATATCGGTCAAGACTGATTGTTTCATCCGTTCTATAAATCGCATTATCTACTCGGACGCGGAGGTATCCATCTTTGTATAAATCTTTGAATAATTGCTCGTAAGTTCCTTTTTTCTGCCGAATAATAGGAGCAAGAAGAGTGATCATATCATTGTAATCTTGTTGGATTTTTGTTGCGATTTGTTCAGCAGTTTGTGATTCAATTTTCACATTGTGAACTGGGCAATATGGAGTACCAACTCGAGCAAAGAGGAGTCGAAGGTAATCATAGATTTCAGTTATTGTTCCTACGGTACTTCGTGGGTTTTTACTCGTAGTTTTTTGTTCAATGCTAATTGCAGGGGAGAGTCCTTCGATGAAATCAACATCGGGTTTGCTCATTAATCCAAGGAATTGCCGAGCATATGATGATAATGATTCAACGTAGCGTCGTTGTCCCTCTGCATAAATCGTGTCAAAAGCAAGTGTTGATTTTCCAGACCCGGATAAACCAGTTATAACAACATATTGATCTCTTGGGAGTGTGACAGTAATGTCTTTGAGATTGTGTTCTCGAGCACCTTTGATGAGAATTTCTTTCATAATACGTCCCCCACAGTAAAGAGTAATTATGTTGTATTTCGTTCGGAGGTTTTGTTCAGATGAATAGGTTGTATTCAAATGTTTGCATTAAAAAACATAGTTATGGTTGCTGAAACTATTATTTATTTTAATGAATATCGTCCTATATTAAAGAATCGTTCGGATAAGGGTTGTGATGATAACGGTTACAACACCGAATGCTACAAGTTTTAGACCTGAAATAATGATGTGTTCTTTTGCAATCCTTCCAATATAGACTCCAAGAATAAAGAAGAGCAGTAATGATATGGTAATTGAAGCGTAGAGTGAAATCATATCTGTTATAAGAAATAGTGATCCAACGATGAATGGTAACACGGGTATGATTGAACCAATAAATGTAGCAACGCCATCATAGATTGCACCGGACCAGAGTTTTTCATTCAGTTTTTGATCAACTGCTGTTCCCCGTAATTCTCCACCACTTTTCAGCATTGCTTTTTCGATTTCACTGAGTTCAAGTTCTTTTACTAGTTTTTCTCCAACTGATGCACCAAGTATGTTTGATAATCCATTAGCTACACCTCCACCGATACCAGCAGCGATAATAATTGCACTTGCTGCAGTATTATTAGATCCTACAGTGGCTCCTATAGCGGTACTTGCCCCAATGACTACTCCAAGGCTTGAGAGGACTCCATCTATGAATCCTCGGATGAGGTATCGTTTTTGATGTTTTGATGCAACTACTTTTTTCACAGCAGAGGATAGATAAGAAAGTTCATAAAAAACTTGTGTATGAGGTAAGATATAAAAAATATCGGAGAATAATAAACTTTATTGGATTGCATGTTATTTCAAAACCAAAGATATATGATTTTATCTTCTTTTAATGAGGCGTAATACAAACATTTTTATAGTTTATGACACCATAGTATAGAGTAATTGTTCGTGGGGGATTGTATTTTGAGCGAATATGATATAACCATCTATGATAAGAAAGAATCAGGATTAAGTCAAACATTGGATGAGATTTGGGCGAAAATAGTAAACATTTCAACAGGTGAATTACTGGACGTGTGTATTTGGTGGAAGGATGATAAAGGCCGTATTCATGATGAAACAACTAAGCTTCCTGTTGAATTACGAGATGCCGTGGATAATGCTTGGATAGAATCTCTTCGAAGATAAAAACAGTGTAAAAAATTTCATTTATTCGTTTTGTAATTGTTTTTTAATCTGTTTTAGTTCTTTTGGAACCGAGGGATCATCTGGTAATTGTTTGATGATTTCAACCATAGCTAGACTCAAATCATAGAAATGATGAGGCAGTAATCGCATGACTGAAATATGTTGATTTCGAAATCCTATTTCATAAGCTGATTGATGATCATTGATGGTACCAAATCCTTTTGCTATGTAACAATCATGTTGTTTTGCAATGATATTCCATGTTCCATATCCATCTTTGACAATATTATTTTCAAAATCCATTTCCATACTTTTTTCCTCAATTTTTATTATTTTTTTATGTTACTTTTTCCTTTGTTTTTGTATTACTTCATGCATTTTCATTGCAATCATTCCCATCGCGGTACATGTTTCCAGAGGAACGTGTAATCCAGTTAATTCCATATGGTACTCTATTTGTTCTAAAATAGAAGGTGGCAAACCTTTTTTCCCTAAACCCATAATCACAATGATCTTATTTTCTGAATCTTTGTGAACAGATTTGAAAATATCTGTGATGTTTATTGATTTATATTCATCTGGATGAGCAGTCGTTGCTACTGCTATCTTATCTTCTGGTAGTTTTGGCATTTTTTGTTTGGAACATGGATAATAATGAATCCGGTGTTGTTTGTGAAGGTATTGTAAATATGATCCACTTTTTCCAATTGTTGTATCCTTCTTTGCTTTGGTAATAAAATCATCTAAAGAAGGAATTGGAAATCCTATTAATGCTAAATCAAGACCGTATGCTGCACATAACGGAGCAGCTCGTGCAAGGGTACGAATGTGTATTGGTTTAATTGATCCTTCATATGTATCGTATAAACCAAGTGTGTGTCCAAAAGAATTTGGAAGATGTGAAACGTTGTTTTCAATTGTTGATGAAGTTGTTTTTATTGGTTTAATATGTTCGAAGGATAAATCATATTGTTTCATTGTTTTTTCAATTGAGAGTTTGATTGATTCATCAGATGTTAATTGATGATTTTTGATAAGGATATCTTTTGCTAGTTGTTTTTTTCCAATTTTAAGAAATCCCGTTGCAATCTTAATTTGCTCTTTTACTTGATCTGTTCCATTGTTAACGTTTTTTGATTCCTCTAATGCTTTAGTAAACGTATTAACACTAAATTCGGTGAACCCTTTTTTGTCTGCGTTTCCTGCAAGTGTGGTAAATAATTGTACTCGATGAACGGGGTTGTCAAGTGAAAGGATTACTTTTTTCATTTTTAAAAAATCATTTTGCAATTTGATGTGTCTAGAAAGGTATCGTAATGCTTCTGTTTTTTCATCTATTTTTGCCTGTAGTGCTTTTGAAATAGCAGTATCAAACGCTTTTCTATAATCGATTTCTTTTTTTACACATTGTAAATACAAATATCCCATAAGTTTTGATTGTGAAAATGAATCATCAATGTTGAATAAAATGGTGTATAATTGTTCTGGTGCTATTTTTTTAGAACAGGTTGTTGCCCATTGTCGGATGATTGTTTTGCTATCATCAAGTATAAATTCTTTGTTTTCTACAGCAATTTCTAATAAAAATGGAAGGCGACTACATCCAATGTGTTTACAGATTTCGTTTATGTTTTGAGATAAACCCTTACCTTTGGGGAATGATTGAAGTTTGGATAGAATTTTATCAAGGAAATAGTGACTGTCCTCTTCTGAGAATTCGATGTTCCATGTTTTTGCATATTTAGAAAGCTTTCCATATAATTCGGCTCGTCGCCATGGTCTTGTTTCTTCATCAGCTAGTCGTAATGCTTCACGAGCAACAAATTTTCCTTCGGAAATAGGCAACCTTGGATCATCTGATAAACGAAACAGGGCAAGTGATGCGTAATACGGATCTTGTATTTTTCGAGCTTCTTTGAGTAATTGTGTTGGATGTCTTCCCTTGTTTGATTTTTGTTCTCGTATTAATCCTCGGTAGAATGATGGATCGTGTTTCTTCTGATTCTGTGACATAATACTATTGATTCAACGTGTACCATAGTTTTTTATGTTTACGGTGACGAGGTAATGATTTTATCAAAAATATCAAAAAATTTCAATATTTGAAATAATAGAGGATGTCGTTCAAGGAATATAAGTAATGGGTTATTGTTATTTATTATATTTTTATTTGGCATCGTTACTTTCATAGTTGACCAATCACTTTCAACGTGATATTCGTCTCTACATTTTACGCTAATGTTATATTCATTTTCTGATGACCATTGATGTGATTTAGTAACAATTTCACCAGACTCGTATGGACCAGTCCATTTGAATGCATGTCCATCTCCCCATTTTATATAATATTCTACATCATGGCCTTCAGGGTCAGTAGAGCAAAATGTATATTCATATCGTTCCTGAGCTTTTCCATTTTTCTTACCGTTAATTATTGGATTGCTTGGACCATAGTCCTTCCAATATGTCTTAAAAAAATAATCAGCTTTTCCGTGATATACTGTAATCCATGTTTTGCCATCTGATGAAACGAAAGCTGTTCCTTTTTTGTAATTATCTGCTATTGTGAAATACCAGTAATATCCATTATTTGGATAGGTAAATTGATCCGCTTGAACTATAATATAATATGTTTCATCAGGTGTTATTGATGTTTCGGAAAAATTAACTTCGATCCATCCTATGCCCATTGTATCCGCATCTAAAATTGTGGATGCGAGTATATCCCCATCTGTTGAGTTTTCTCGTACAGATACTGTAATTTTTGTATTTGATGGCGGGTTACCATACTTTCCTATTGCGAGTGATATTTTTGTTAACGATGTTTGTGTTGGTTGAAAACTTTGTGAATAATGCCAACCTCTTAGTAGTGGAGAAGCATAGGTTGCATCCATATTATCTGCGGTATTACTTTGATCGACAAATTCATTGGTTTCATTTTTGTTACTATTTTTATGGTACTTTATCTCCTGAAAAACATAATAATTTTCATTAATATTTGTTTGTTTTAAATTTCCATTTGTTACACCAGGGAGTATAGTTGCTCCGAAAAGAAATGTTAACACTAAACCTATCAATAGCCCTCTTAATATAACCATATGTTATAACCTCCGTGAAAATCTACCTCCCTCTTTTTGGTAGATTCATTATTATATATAATTTATTATCATATAAATTTTATCCAAAAATATCATTATTTAATTAATATTATTATAAATTGTTATTTTAGGAATTTTATTTAATATTCCTTAAGGTACTCTTCCTTTCATCATTATAAGTAAAATATATTTCTTTTAAAAAATACTTAGAGTTTTAAATGAGTTGAGCTATCTTTTTTATTCATGGTACCGCCAAAAAAAGTAAAACCGGCATGTTCAACTCATCCTGTCCTGCGTTGTGTTCTTTTCTTTTTTGGTTCCTTATTTCTTATCTTAGGAATTATAGGTGTTGTCATTCCAATTCTTCCTACTACTCCATTTTTATTACTTGCTGCTGCATGCTATCTTCGAAGTTCAGAGCGATTTTATTGCTGGTTATTAAACCATAAATGGTTTGGTGTTATCATCAAAAATTATTATGAAGGAAGAGGATTACCATTACAATTCAAAGTGTATACTATCATTTTATTATGGGTTACAATTCTAATTTCAATCTTTTTCTTCGTAGATTCAATTTGGATAAAAATTCTTTTATTTATTATTGCTGTCTCTGTTTCCATTCACATCGTGCTAATTAAAACTCTTAGAAAAAATCAGGAATAAGATAAAAGAAATGCTTAGATATGTTTATTGTTGTTTTTATCAAAAATAATACTTCCACTCATCCTCATTTAGAGTATATAAATGATGACAAACTATGCAGAAAATAGAACGAAGAATAATACGGGGGAAATAGCAAGTGAAGGGTGATCCCTACTCTTCCTCCCTTCTTGCTTTTCTGCCATTTCATTATCAATGTAATTTTCTATGTAGATGATTTTAAATATTTTATCAGAGTATTGGGTAATTGTTATGAAGTATAATACTTCTCAAATTAATAACGCAGTCCACACCATAAAAGAGATTGGCGGTTCTAAAGTTAAATTTATCATATTGTATGGATCAGTAGCAGCAAATACACAAACAAACGATTCAGATATTGACATTACCGTTTTTTATGATGCGGATGAACGCAATCGGTTTCAATTTCGAATAAAAGTTCTTGGGCAGTTATCTGATGACTTTGATGTAACCATTTTTCAAGATTTACCGTTATATGTGCAAAGAGAAGTATTCAAGGGTAAGGTCTTATATGCATCTGATCTAACATTTGTTTATGAAATTAATAGGAGAACATATCAAGAGTTCGAAGATTTCAAACATCGGTTTTATGATTATATTAAGGGTGGAATTATTACATGAGAAAACAAATTATCGAAACAAAGATTTCAGAAATCTTAGATGACTTATCTATTGTTAAGGAAAATCTACCAGATGAGAAAGAAGAATTTATTCAATTGGGATTGATAAAAGATGGAATGTATAAAAAAATTGAATTTTGCATACAAAACCTGTACGATATTTGTTCAATAATTAACACTGATTTAAAAATAGGTATTCCTGAAGGTGATGAGATTATCATCGATAATCTTATCGAAAAAAAAGTGTTTAATAAGCAACTGGGTGGGAAATTAAAACAAATGAAGGGATTTCGAAATATTCTTGTACATCGATATGGAAAAATTAACGATTCACTAGCATACGAAGTATTAAAACATAATCTTGATGATTTCTATGATATTATAGAGCGAATAGAGAGTTTCGTAAATGAATTTAATGAAGAATGATTTTTTTAACTATTTTTTTGAAAAATATTCTGTTGCATGAAGAAATCCTTTCGCTCGTTCAACATAAGGATATTCATTGACTTTGTTCCAAAATTGTTGGGAATGATTAGGATACAATAAATGTGTTAATTCATGAATGATTAAGTAATCTTGAACATACCGTGGATAATCAGCTATTTCATCGGAAATTCGAATCATTTTGGACGCAGGTGTGCAACTCCCATGTTTTGATGTTTGATTGGTGACAAATTGAATGGAGAAATCAAGTTTCCCATCAAAATATTTGTTGTTTATGTGTTCAGCTCTCTGTTGTAATTCATTTGTACTATTCAATGCTTGTTTTCTTTGTTTCCGTTCAATTTGCTGTTTCATTTTCTGAATCCAACGAGATTCCTCAGATTGCTTTAATCCAGCAGGTAAATAAATCCGTAACGTGTTTTTAACAACTTTTGCTTGCACGGTTTTCTTTCTTTTTTTACTTCGTATGACTTCAACTGCGTCCCAACTCATCTTAGCACTAAAAAAAGCACGTGATGTATAAAAATATTCTTTTTCTTTTAAAACCCGCCTTGAAAATGAGTCATCAACTGCGTTGCACCCTGTCTTTTTTCAAGGGTGATCACATGCTCAGTCATACTTTCAAATGTTTCATCATGACTTATCACAAAGATTTGGGAAAAACCAGATAAATCTCGCAACTGAGCTACTAAATTCTGTTTTTTTTCTTCATCAAGATTCATCGTCGGTTCATCAAGAAACACGATATCCATGGTGCTTAATAATTTTAAGATTGCAAGCCGGACTGCCAATGCAGCACACATTTGCTCTCCCCCACTCAATTTATGAAACGCTCGTTTATTTCCGCTTTCATATACTACGATTTCATAATCTTTTTTCCACGCAAGTTCCTCAGAGGGAACACCACGAAGTTCTCGATAAATCCGATCTGCTTCATGAGAAATTTCTTCTACTAAAATCTCTGTGATCAATGGTCTGCTTTTTTGATAGGTTTCACGGAGAAACCCTGCAAATTCAATATCTTTTCCAAGTGAATGATACTTCTTTTTTAACTGTAATAGTTCTTCTTTTTGTTTTTGTTTTTCTTCCTTTTGAAGATCAAGTTCCTTTTTTTGTTTAATCCATTCTTTAATTTGAGTTTCAAGTTCAGTCAATCGTGTTTTATTAGTTTCAAAATCAGTTTTTAGATTAGAAAACTCTTTTTCATCAAATTCTTTTTCTTTTTGAATTTTTTTCTCTGTTAGATTCTTCTTTTTTTGTTCAATTTCTTTTCTTGACGATTGCAATGAAATGATTTGTTTTTTCCAATATTCTATTTTTGAAGCTGCATCTTTATGTTGTAAAAAGAGTTCATAGGATTCTTTTAGTGATTTCTGCTGACCTTCTAACTGATTGATTTCTTCTTGAAGTTCTTTGTATTCTTTCACTTGTTCAGAAACACGTTCATATTCTTCTTTTATTGAAGATAATTCTTGTTTTACTTGATCACGTTTTGTTGTTTTTCCTTTATGATCCTCATATCGAGTTTTTGCTTGTTGAAACGTTTCTTTTGGATTATTTAACTCTTTAAGCTTTGTTAGTATTGATTCTTTTTTTGATAACTCTTCTTGCACGCTAGATATTGTTTTTTCTAATTTCTGCTTTTTTTCTTTCTGTTCTTCTGCATCTTGTTGAATTGATTTTGCCATGTCTTCTAAATCACTGAGTCGTTTTACTTGTTGTTCAGCTTGTTCAGCATTCTCTAATCTCGTTTCCACTAGTTTTAATTCATCATTTAGCTGTTGTTGTTTCTTTTTGATTTGTTTGATTTCCTTTTGTTTTAAGGAAATGATTTCGTTTCGATGCGTTTCATCTAATGGTCGAGAACAGGTTGGACATTCTGATTTCTCACTAGATTGCAACAATTCAATAACGTTATTATACTCCTCTCTTTGATGTGAAAAAATTGAACGTTGTTGTAAAAAATCTTCTTTTTGATTTTGCAATTCAGTTTTTTGTTTAGCTTGTGGTTTTTTTTCTGAAATCTCAGAAATCTTTCGTTTTAGTGATTGAAATTCTTTCCGAAGATTTGATATCTTTTGTTGAGTTTGGCTTATATCTTGTTTTATTCGATTGATTTCGTTTTCTTTCTGTTTGATTGTTTCAAGTTTTTCTTCGTATTCTTCTTGTTTTTCTACTTTTTTTTGTAAATCATCCATTTCTTTTTTGCTTTGTTCAGCGATGTGGATTTGTTCCTGTACATGTTTTAATTGTTCTTCATATTGAGAAAGTTTTTTTTCTAATGCAACACGTTTTTTTTCTATTACTTGTTTCTTTTTTCGTTTTTCTCCTAATTTTGATAGTTTTTTTTCATTAGAAACAAATTGATTATACTGTTCAGCATGTTTTGAAACAATAGTTTTTGCGGTTTGTGCTTCTTCATATTGTTGTTTTGTTTTCGTTTCTTGATTTTGTAAATCTTTTTGTTTTTCATTTAATAAACTAAGCTTTTGACTTATTGTTTCTAACTCTTTTTTTATTGATTCTAACTTGTTTTTTTTCTCTTCAATAGTTGAAATTTTTTCTTTAATTGTTGAAACTGTTTTTTTCGCATTATTAATCTGATTTGTTTTTTCTTTTACCCTTTGTTCAAGGTCTGGTAACTCTTTTTCAACTGGTTCAAGTCCTGCAATTTTTTCTGACACATTCTGTTGTTGATTGATGAAAACATCAGTGACATGTTTCATTTTCTTCCAAAGCGTTCGGTATACATCTACTTCAAGTAACGGATTAAATAATTGCGCTCGAATCGAAGGGGTTTCAGCAAAATCATTCGTAAACTTTCCTTGTGGTACACCAAGACTTGATTTCCACAATGTTTGCAAATCCATTGAAGAGGGAACACCAAGTTCCTGTTTCAACCATTCCGTTACCTCTTCTTTTCCTTGTAACGGGACTTTTTCATCTTTTTTAACATTGAACACATCATATTTTGACTGACCAACACCTCGTTCAACTCGAAACAATTCATGAGAACGATCTGATTCAAAAATGATACTTACTTTTCCAGTGTTCTTTCCTTCTCGAACAAAATCCGCTTGACTATATGGATGTAAAAAATCAAACAAAGCAAACCCTATTGCTTCACACAACGTACTCTTCCCTGATCCATTCTCACCAATAATAGCATTCACTCCAGATTGAAAATTAATTGAAGGTGATGTTTCATCATAACTTTTCACATTCTCTAAAGAAACAGAAGTTATCTTCACGAGTCCACCTTTCCCTTTTCTTCTTCAGTTGGAAATAATTGTTTTCTTTTCTTTTGAATTGTTTCAGCGATATCCTCCGGGTTTTCACCTGCGAGTAACTCTTTTTTTAATTCTACTAATACATCTGAAACATGTTGTTTCTGTGAACTATATCGGTCATCCTCTCCAGCTTTCATCGAAAAAACTACTTGTTCTAATAAAGCTCGATTAACATGACCTTCTTCATCAAAAATCGAATCTCTACCACCTTCAATCTCACTAAGAATCACTCTAGATTCAAGTGATTCAGTGGCATCACTTGGTTGAACTTTCACTGCATCCAACTGCTCTTCAACATGATCAATGAGCTCTTCAATGTTAAGCAGAGACCTACTAAATCGTAGTTGTCCTTTTAATCGTAAATCAATAATTGGTTGACGAATACCGTTTTCATCTTGAAAATGAGGTTGATCCTGTAACTCTTCAATTGTAGTTTTTTCAACACCTATTTTCCGGTTAAATCCATGAAGTAATGCTTCTTTTGAATCATATCGGTCTACAGAAAAAACGATTTTGTGAAAAGGGCGTCTTTTTGAAAAATAGTGAGTTGCTTCAACACCGTTTTTTTCTGAAAAGGTGGTGATATAATATCCTAAATCCCAAGTTGCTTCTCTTGTATCGTGGGCTTCTAATGAACCTGGGTTAAACACCCAGTTATTCTCACTATAGTTTTTATGTAAATGTCCTAACGCAAGGTAATCAATATAACCCATTAATTGAGATAATACTTCTTCAGGGACTCCTCCGGTGATTCCTGGGATATGTCCTTCCACGCCAAAATGACCCATGAGAATCGTAAAATCAGGTTTTCCAAATTCTTTATTCACTTTTTTAATAGCAGTTGGAAGTTGTTGCAATCGTTCTATTGTCCGTTGCCCAGAATATTGCAATCCAAATATTCTCACATTGTTAATATCAACAAAACCAGCATGTGAACCAGGGTTTTTACTATTATATTGGTTAAAGGAAAGTTCATCTTCAGAGGTATTGGCTTGTAGTAAAATCCCTCTTTTTTTTCGATGTAAATATTCTAGCCAAGTCATATCTTGTTTGTATAATTTAGCATCATGATTTCCTTGAATGAAAAGGACAGGAATGTTATGGTTTGATAAACGTTGTAACCCATTTTCAGCATTATTTAATGTTTGTGCAGTCACGTTTTTATGATGAAATAAATCACCACATAACAATACAGCATTGACCCTGTGTTGTATTCCTTCGTCTATTGTTGATAGAAAAGAATACTGCATATCTTTTTGTCGTAAGGTCATATTGTATTGTTTATGACCAAGATGTACATCAGAGAAATGTAAGACTTTCAGTTTTTACTTCCCCCAGAAACCATTATCAAAATTGTAATCTAATCAGTTTATAAAAATATAATCCAGAAAAAAAGAGATGCATAATTAGTTCAAGATAAATAATAACTAAGTAAGTAGGTATTTATAGTGTTCACATTAAAATTATTCAACAGGAAAAATTATTAA
>CAZOPW010000054.1:0-15080 GCA_964581795.1 uncultured Thermoplasmatales archaeon
AAATAATAATTTTACCATAAGACACATAAATCAGTCCTATGTTTCCATCTTGTGCCAAAAAAAGAACGACAAAAAAATGTTCGAATACCAATTATTCTAAGCGTTGCTTTAAGCATATCAATAATTCTACTAATCCTTTATTTCACCATTGATAAACAAACTATCGTTTATCTAACTGAAACACCGATAAATTACTCCTTTTTTCTTGCTGCAGCAGCAATAAATATCATATACTGGGGACTATGGGGAGCGCGTCTTAAAGTACTAAGTACCTCTATTGAACCATCATTTAACATAGGTCTTTGGAAATCAACAAAAATTGTGATCGCAAATCTTTTCTTAGCTAACATCACTCCCTCTATGGCAGGCGGAGAACCTGTAAGAATTTATTTACTGAACAAAGAAGGACTGCATGCAGGTGGAGCAACCGCAGCCGTGCTTGGAGAACGATTACTTGACGCGTTATTCCTACTTCTTTGTGTCCCTTTTGCGTTTTACATTTTTGGACAATACATTTCAGATGGTATTTTTAATTCTCTACTCTATATTGCAGTATTTTTCTTTATTGTAGTCGTTATCTTGTTTGCATTTGCCTTAAAAAAACCTGAACGAACCAAACGACTAGTTCTTTGGATAGCAAATAAGCTAAATCGCTTTTCTAAAAAACCAGAAAAATTCGAAAACACGGTACAAAAAATCTCCACAGAAATCGACCATTTTCATCAGAGCATGATGTTTTTTGTGACCAAAGGCAAAAAAACATTCCTCCTTGCAGGTATACTCACTGCACTATTTTGGATGACCGGATGGATCATACCAATACTCATCTTAATGGGGCTAGGTATCACCCCATTTATTGTGGAATCCTGTGCAGCACAAATCCTACTTGTTATCATAGCAATGATGCCTACAACACCTGGAAGCACCGGTGTTTCTGAAGGAGGAACAGCCGCATTATACGGTGTGTTTATGCCTGCTAGTCTCATTGGCGTTTTTGTGTTACTCTATCGATTTATCACGTATCACATGGGCTTAATCCTAGGTGCTCTCTTTCAATATCGAATTTTTAAATCACTCGCATCCTTTTCCATGGATGTCGTAAGTGAAAATAAAGAAGAATTACCTAAATAATTGCTATTATCGTCGGCAGATTTTAATAATAGATATCGTATTCGCTCATCCTATGGAACAAGCGAAACGATGTGTATCCTGTGGAAAAGGATTACTTGAGACAGGATCAACAACATTCATTTGTCCAAAATGTGATAAAGTGATTGGTCGCTGCGGTAGTTGCAGAGAACAAAGCGTAATTTATACCTGTCCAACATGTGGATTCACAGGACCTTAATACAAAAGATAAGGAGGAAAAAACAATGGGCGATGTAGTCGGACTCATTCAGATAATGCCAACTGAAATTTTAGAAGAAGATCAGTTAAACAAAATGATTGAAGAAATTAAATCATATGTAAAACCACCTGCAAAAGTAGGAAATGTTGAAGTGAAAGCTGTTGCATTTGGCATTAAAGCAATTCACTTAAATGTAATCATACCAGATGCTTCAGGTACTGGTGGCGTAGATCCAATCGCAGAAGAAATTTCAAAAATGGAAAACGTCGAATCAGCTGAAGTCAAAGGTGTTGGATTACTTTAAAAAAAATTTGAGTTTTTCATTTCAAATAAACTTTTATTTAGGAAAAAAGAAAAAGACCATGGTATAGCTATGCTGCTTTCCGTGGTTTCTTTCGTTTCTTTACTTTTAATTGTTGCACTGAAGAAATACCTGTTTCAGTTGGATAATACACGGGATATTTTGAATGACTCGTGTCTCCTTCAATAAGTTCAGCCATATACATTTTCTTAATATGCCATTTTACGGTATGATGATTTAAATCCAATGCATGAGCAATTTCAAGGAGATGCTTTCCAGGATGTTTGCTCAGATAGTTCATGATATTAAACGCATTTTTATTTCGAAGTATTGATTCGGCTACTGCTTCTTTACGGGCTTCAACACCGCCATCCACCAAATAATAAACTTTTTTTCCTCCAATACTTCGACTTCTAATTAGATTCGTTTGTTCTAATTTTCTTAGATGCCAAGCTGCATTACTAGGTTTTAAATCCAATTCCCGAGCAATCTCCCTTAAATGAGATCCAGGGTATTCATCAATATATTCATACAAATTTTTCCGAACAGAAGTGTCTAACACATTGTCTGGCGTGACATATTTAATACCTCCAATAGTCAAAAGAGCAATGATTAATACAACACCAAAAATCACTATAGCTAAAGTATCTGTTGTTAAATTCTCAAAAATTCCAGCTTTCTCCGCACTTGCAGCAGGAGTAAAACTAAACAATATTAATCCCACTATTATCAATAGCAAGACACGCTTACCAACATCCATTTTGAATCATCCCATCCTAACAAACCCATGGCTTGTTCAAAAGGTAAATGGATTATCAGTATTAAAAACTTTACCGATGAGTGAAGAATGCAATTATTTCTTCATTTTTCTTTTCAATTCGAACAAACCCAAATCGTTCAAATTGAATAATTTCATCACTTTGCAATGATGCAACAGCAGGTTCAGCAAATCCTTGAATTTTCTTCATACTATCAGGGTTAAACTGTCCATTTTTCATAAGTACATCCGGGATAAAGACACTAAGAGGGACATAATGTTTAGGAACCCATTGAATCTTTAATGAATCTGGTATCAATTTATCACCGGCATATGAGCCAAAGATTTCATCTTCTTCAATGTGGTCAACAGATACATTATAAAGATCTTTTAAGCGAAAAACAGTTGATGAATTAAATTGGTTTACATCACTTTGTGAAATGAAAAGAGGCTGTTTTGGTTGGATAGTACGAGTTCCAAGTTCAGTATTTTTAGGATGCAGAGGAATATGTATTGCTTTATCTGGAGCATCTGAAACTTTTAATTTCACGGGATCAGGTACAAAAAAGAATCGTTTTGCAATTGGATCAATCACCTTTCTATTTTCTGATTCAACTAAGCTGAATGGAACGGTTGATTCAACCTTTGAAATCCCTTGTTGAAACACAAATTGTTTCAAAGCTTTTGGAACAATACCTCTTTTTCGAAGACCTCTTAAAGTGGGGAGTCTCACGTCATCAAAACCAGTTACTTTACCAGCTTCAACTAATGGAGATATCTTTCTTTTTGAAACGGGCATACCCTCAATAGATAACCGGGCAAACTCCATTAATTCAGGTTTACGTAATCCTAACTTATCAAGTAAGTAAAAGTAGACTTCATCACGTAGCTCATATTCCTTGGTTCGAAATGGATGAGTTACCCCGCTAAGACTATCCTCCACTGCTCCTGCAAAATCATATGTCGGCCAAACATGAAATTTATCATCCTGTAATGGATGAACCGCATCAATAATCCGAAATAATGTTGGGTCTCTCATAGCAGTATTATCACTTTTCATATCTGCATTTAATCGTAGGACTGCAGCAAGTGATTTTTCATGCATCTCTTCCCACAATGATTGTTGTTCTTCAACAGAACGATGTTGGCAATCACAAGTACTTCTCTTCTTCCTCCCTAGTTTTATTCGTTCAGCTGAACATGTACATACATATGCATCTCCTTGTGCAATTAATTGTTCAGCTAATTGATAATGTTTTAAGAGATTATCTGAGGTGTTATACGATTTGTCCCAGTTTATGCCAAGCCATTCTAAATCTTTTTTTTGTGCATCGTAAAACTCAATTTTATCTTTCAATGGATTCGTATCATCAAAACGAAGGATAAATGTCCCATCATATTTTTTTGCATATTCAAAGTCAACAATAGCAGCTTTTGCATGTCCAATATGCAAATATCCATTCGGTTCAGGAGGAAAACGAGTCACAACAGAACCTGGTTCAGCATGAGGAAGATCAGGTAATGAATAATCCCGTTCCTGTTTCTTTTTTTCAAGTAATTCTGGTGCTATATCTTCTAACTCAGCGCGTTGGTCCTCAAAAGACATCCTGTTAACTTCAGCAACAATTTCTTTGACAACCGGAATGATTTCCTTTGGATCAACGCCTTCTTTTCTATAATATGCTATTACTTTTCCCATTACAGCTTTCATTTGTGCTGATCCGTCAAAGGAAACTGCGTTTTGCAAAGAAAATTTCCTGGCTGTACGTGTAATATCTTGCTTATCGATACTCATACCTATTTCTCTCGTGTCATCGCATAATCTGCAAGAGCAATTAAAATCTGTTTTGCTTCACTATCATCTAATACATCCAATGATTTTTTCGCATGTGCACTGTATTCCTCTGCTTTTTGTTTTGCGTAATCAATTGAACCAACATGATCAAATACACGATAGACTTTTTTAACATCCTCTGCAGTTGCTGTTGCTTTTCCAAAAATATCAGATAAAATCTGTTTATCTTCTCCAGTTGCATGAGTTAGTGAATGAACAGCAATAATTGTTTTTTTGCCATTTCTAATATCATTACCAATATCTTTACCTAATGTTTCCGCATCACTACTCATATCTAAGTAATCATCTCGAATCTGAAACGCCAATCCAAGACTCGTTCCAAATTCGTTTAAAGATCGTTGAACATCTTTTGACGATCCTCCGATAAGAGCACCTCCTTCACAAGCAATTCTGAAAAGCGCAGATGTTTTCATTTTTATCATTTCTAAGTATTCTGATTCCTTTACTACGAATCGTTGTTCAAAATTCATATCAAATTGTTGTCCTTCACAGACTTCAATGACTGATTGGGTTAGATGCGTATACAATCGGCGAAATGATGTAATTTTTTCAGGATACTTCCCAAGTGCTTCGAATGCTTTTGCAAACAGAAGATCTCCAGCTATTATCGCTGTTGGTTCACCATATTTTATGTGAACTGTTTTCATTCCTCGTCGTAATGAGGATTTATCCATGATGTCATCATGAACAAGAGTGAAATTATGAATGATTTCTACTGCTAATGCAAATGGCATCACCGGCATATACTCTCCAGATACCGCTTCACAAGAAAGCATTGATAAAACTGGACGTAATCGCTTGCCTCCAGCCATTGGTAGGTGCCGTGTTGCATCATATAAATTTCGTGGTGATTGAGGAGTTAAAAAATCATCTAATTGTTTATTGAAAATGTCGGCTCGTTTCTTTATTTCCGTTTTTAGATCCATCCATCTACCTCCACAAATTGTAATGAATCTACATGATCGCAGCCTGTTAAAAACATTGCAGCCCGTAACTCTTTGACAATCGCATCAATTTCAAACATTGTTTCCTTTTCACTCTTAGTCGCTGGTTTAAGCAACGTGTGAGCCACACCAACAAGATTTGCTCCTAATGCTAATGCTTTTGCCGCATCTAACCCATGTCGAATTCCACCTGAAGCAATAATGGGGAACTTGTCATCAATTGCATCTCGTACTTCCATTAATGACTGTGGAGAAGGTATACCCCAATCCCAAAATGTTTTTCCGCCTCTAGCATGTAATCGATCGAAATGCAATTTCGCCCGATAATGTTCAATTGCTGCAAAACTCGTTCCACCCATACCTCCAATATCAATTGCAGCGATTGGTGTTTCAGCTAATCGTTGAGCTACATCGAAAGAGATTCCTGCTCCAGATTCCTTAACTATCACTGGAACATCAATTGTTTCAGCTAATTTATGAATTGCATCTAATGTTCCCTCTGCTGTAGCCTCTCCTTCAAATTGAATGACTTCTTGTAAAAAATTCAAACAAATTGCGATGGCGTGCGCATCAATCATTTCAACCATTTTAGACACACGATCTACCGTTTTTTCATGTCCCCAAATAACGAGCTGTGATGCTCCAATATTCCCGATACGTAATGGGACATCATAGTTTTTTACAACACTATATGTTTCCTTTAATCGAGATGTATTTAACCCTGCTCGTTGAGAACCTACTCCCATAGCTAGTTGATATGTTTCTGCAGCAACTGCCAGGTGTTCGTTAATTTTTTTGGCTTTTGAATATCCTCCAGTCATCCCAGAAATGAGTAATGGTGCATTCAATTGTTTTCCTAAGAACTCGGTTGAGAGATCAATATTACTTTTGTTAATCTCAGGTAATGCATTATGAACTAATGAGATATCATCCCAATAATTATGTGACGCTGATACGTTTTTATCTAACGCTAATCGAACATGTTCATCCTTTCTACTTTCGATTTCATTCATAATAAATAATCACCCTTTCACAATAGTTTGAACAGTTGATTGATTCGTTAAGACATGATATAATCGATCTGGAACCAATCCATTTACTAATATTGTATCAATGTGTAATGCAGTTATCTTTTTTATTGTTTGGAGTTTTCCGGCCATTCCTTTGGTAACATCAGCATGAGAATCTAAGGATGTTTGCAGTGAATCAATTTCATCCTTATGAATTGTTTGTAATAAAGTGGCGTCAACATGTTTTTTCGGGTTTTTTGTATACACTCCATCCTCATCAATGACAAAGATGACTTTTTCAGGCTGAAATTCCTTTGCCAAAAGTAACATAAGCAGGTCTCCAGAGCAAATTGAAAAACCAAGATGAGTATCTAGTGCTACATCGCCATAGGTCACTGGAATAAAATTGTTTTTTACATACATTTTAAACAAAGACATATCAATGCTTTCTAGATTGTGATCATGTAATGATAATACAGCATGAGGTGGAAGAGATATTGCAGGAAGATTTTGATTTTGAAGAGACGTGAGAACATGAGTATTCAGAGTTTGAACGAGTCGTTGTGTCGATGCAAATCCATATCGTTGTTCTTCTTTTGAAAAACCTGCATTTAAATTATATTTTTTTGCAAGTACATGTCCAAAAGAACCTGCTCCATGAACAAGAATAAAATCTTTTTTTGACCGAGAAAGTTGTGAAGCTAAATCATTCATTATATTTGATCGGAATGTAGCAGTGGATGATTTCTCAGTAATAACACTGCCACCGAGTTTAATAAGATACATACAACTTGGACATAGAGATGATAGTAAAAAAAGATTTCATACCCATTGAAAAAAGCAATGCGATTTATTTTTTATTCAAAAGTCTTTTTTCATAGACATTAATGGTTTGTCTTTATTTTGTTCTTGTATCAACCAAAGAGCTATTGGCATTTCTTTAACTTCAGAATGCATTACAGATACAGAGAGGTGTTCCCGGTCGTCTTCTGTCAATTGAATATTACAATCTTCACAGATAAAATGGTGATCATCAACAACTAATCCTAATCGATTTTTTTGTAGTTCAAAATCTTTTTCACAAATTTCACATTTCTTTATAGTCAACTTCTTTCACCATCCAACGGATAACTACCTGCACATATCTTATGTACCTAATTGAATTTAAATGTTTTCTTTTAGAGGTCGAGCTGCTCCCTTTGGTTTATACAATTTGATAAAAAAAGTATGAAATTTATTTAGTTTATAAAAGATTTGATTAACTTGAATAAAAAAGACAAGGTATAAAACAATGGTGTAGATTTACAGTTGAGTGTAACATACAAAAAAAAGTGGTATTCCTCAAGGGAAGGTGGATGAGTAAAAATGACTGAAAACTCAGCAGAAAAACAGATGAATCAGAAACAAAGTGGTGCTCCAAAGATTGCATATTTTTCAATGGAAATTGGTATCGATGAACGAATTCCATCATATAGTGGAGGGCTTGGAGTCCTTGCAGGAGACACCATCAAATCCTGTGCAGATTTAAACCTTCCTTTAGTAGGAATCACACTTTTATCTGAAAAAGGCTATTTTTATCAAAAAATCGATGATGAAGGAAATCAACATGAAGTTCCCATGCAATTTAATCCAGAAGATTTCCTTATAAAGCTTCCAACGAAAACCTCTGTAGATATTGAAGGGAGAACAGTTCAATTACGGGTCTGGCTATATGAGTATCATGGGATTAATGATTACATTATACCCGTTCTTTTTCTTGATTCAAATGTTGAAGGAAATAGTGATTGGGATAGAACACTAACAAAATATTTGTACGGTGGTGATCAACACTATCGGCTTGCTCAGGAAAGTATCCTTGGGATCGGTGGTGTTAGAATGCTTCAAACCTTAGGATTTGATCAAATAAATCGATATCATATGAATGAAGGGCACGCAGCTTTTGGAACTCTTGAATTATATCAGCGATTCAAGGATGTTGATAAAGTTCGTGACCATTGTGTGTTTACTACTCACACCCCTGTTGCCGCAGGACATGATCAATTCAATTTGGATATGACTCGACAGATGATTGGAAATCTTCTACCAGAGGATTTTCTCTCTGAATTTACATTCGAGAATAAGCTAAATATGACCCGACTTGCCTTGTTTTTTAGCCATTATGTCAATGGAGTTGCAAAAAAACATAAAGAAGTATCACAATCAATGTTTCCAGGTTATTCAATTGATTCTATAACTAATGGTGTACATAGTCAAACCTGGGTTTCAAAACCATTTCAGAAATTATTCGATAAACATATTAGTGGTTGGCGAAGCGATCCATTCATTCTTCGATCTGCGTTTAGCATTGATAAAGAAGAAATCTGGCAAGCACATCAAAAAGCGAAGAAAAATCTGATTGATTTTGTGAATCTTCGTTGTAATGTTGGAATGAATTATGATGATTTAACAATAGGTTTTGCTCGAAGAGCTACTGCCTATAAAAGACCTGATTTACTTATTTCAGATATTAATCGATTGAAAGAAATCGTTAGTAAGCATGGAAAATTACAGATTATTTATGCAGGTAAAGCCCATCCTAAAGATGAAGGAGGAAAAGATATTATTCGTCGTATTGTAAACACGAGTAAAGATATCAATGAAAATATCCGCATTGCATTTATTCAGAATTATGATATCACGTTAGGAAAATTGATTACAGCTGGAGTGGACTTATGGTTGAATACACCACGCCGACCTCTTGAAGCCTCTGGTACTTCCGGTATGAAAGCTGCTCACAATGGCGTTCCACAATTTGGCACTCTCGATGGATGGTGGCTTGAAGGATGTATTGAAAACATTACTGGTTGGTCAATTGGTCCAGAGAAAACTGAGGATCAACAATCAGATGATGAAATCGATAGGAAAGATTTATACAATAAACTGGAAAATGTAATATTTCCTAAATTTTATAATGATAGGGAAAACTGGATCCGAACGATGAGAAGTTGTATCGCTATTAATGCATCATTTTTCAATACGAATAGAATGGTCCAACAATACGTGCTAAATGCGTATTTTATTTGAAAGAAATACTTCTTCATATGGTGGCCTTTTTCCTAAGATATCTTCAACCCATGCTCTCAAGATTTCAGCTACGCTCCATGCTTGAGACATACAACCTCGAGGAATAAAAGGAGCTTCGGCGTCAAAGATTTCATGAATGGACCCATCCCATTTGTCTGCATATACGTGTAACATTGACGAAAGATATTTTTCAAAAGCTTTTCCTTTCCAATCTTCATCATATCGATGAATTCGGGCTTTTGCTTTAATAAAGAATCCAAGCAACCATGGCCATACGGTTCCATTATGATATGCAAGATCCCGAGGATATTCTCCTAAATATGTTGGTTTGTATTGCGGATCCTCTGCATTTAACGTTCGTAATCCGAAGATGGTAAGCAGGTGTTCTTCAATTAAATTAATAATTTGTTTTTGGGTTGACTCAGGTATCATGGAATAATCCAATGAAGCTAAAAAAATAATATTTGGTCTTATTGAAGTGTCTTTTGTATCAATGACATCATAAACAGCATCGTACTGTTTATTAAATGATTCTTTTACATGATCTGCAAGTTGTTCATATGGGTTGTTTTTATCGGTTAATTCAGCTAACACGCTCATAATTTTTAATGCATTATACCAGAGAGCTTGAATTTCAACTGCCTTTCGGGCTCTTGGCGTTGGATAGTATTGACCAAGTTTGACATCCATCCATGTTAAACCTGGATCGTGAGAAATCAAATAATCTTTATCCATGAAAATATGATGGTGAGTCCCGTGTTGATATGCTGAAATAATTTCTTTGAAAGTGTCATAATGTGAGTTTATGAACTGTTTGTCATTTGTATATTTGAGATATTGAAAGACGCGATCAAGATACCAAAGTGATGCATCTACGGTGTTATATGCAGGACTACTGTCTCGATCATCAAAAGTGTTTGGAATGATTCCTTTTTTGGTATAGGTTGCTATTCCACTTAAAATATCCTTTGCAATCTGAAAACGATTTGTTACTAATGTGATACCAGGTAATGCAATCAATGTATCTCGCCCCCAATCACTAAACCAGTGATACCCTGCAAGAATGGTGTGATATGGTGGTTTTTTTACGATAAATCGATTTGAAGCAAGAACTAGCTTTTTCATATACTCAGGAAGATTGGTTTTTTGAAAGAGTGAATTTCGTCTTTGAATTTCCTCTGAAAAGAGTTGATTTACATTAGTAGGTATCTGCTGTTCAGTACTAAAAACAATATTATACGTTTGATTTCCACTTACCTTTTTTTGTATCTTTCCCAGGTGTAGAAGATGATCGTAACAACTATCGTTACGATTACAATCTAATTCATACGTATATGGTTGCCATTTTTCCACTGCATGAAATGTTGCACTTTGAAAGGATATGGAAATAGTTTCATCTACATTTTTTGGTGAAAATAAGACAATATCATTATTTTTTTCCTCAAGTTCATATGAAAAGGCTGGAGAATGGTGATGTGTATCGTAAAAATGTCTAGAATTAACGAGGAGATCGTGTTTCATACAAGCACTTTTTTTTATTGAAACATCATAACGGATTATTGTCGTATTGTGTCCCTGGGGCATACAAATCCTTTTTTTCAATATTCCAATAGGAGTTTGATATGTCCAAGTTGGAACAGTATCAAAAGAGAATTGAGCAGAGTCATCTAGTAAAATATGTGAATTATCAAAAAAGATTCTATCCATTAAATTTGAAATGAAAACCCATCGTTCAACCGGTGGATGTCGGCTTGCTATAAGCAATCCATGAAATTTTCGAGTTAATTTCTGTTTTTGTGTTAACGACGCATAGCCACCAAGACCATTCGTTTCAATCCATTCACGCATATTAGAAAAAACTCCCACAATCAAAGGAATACTCTTTCTTCACCACAAATTCCAATCCTCATTGAACCACTGTTAACATTATGGTTTGATTAACGCAGGATTTTCGGAAACACTTTGTTTAAAATCTTGTAGGATATTCATATAATTGATAAATCCATCATATGGATTATCATAATGACTAAAGTATTGATGAACATTACCATCTTCAAATCCTTTTGTGGAAATGTAATACAAATGGTCTGAAGTTTGTAGTTTCCGCCAGGCGTCGATAAGGTCTGGGTCTTTTTTCTTTTTTAACGTTTTACCAAGGTCTTGCAATTCCTGAAAACAAGCATGTTGCATTTCATTACCTAGCCATGTTGATACATCCCTGTCTTCATCAGCCCAAGAAATTGCCCATGGAACATCAATTGTGTCGACTGGTTGATATCGTTCTACTGCTTGATTTACCGTTACAAAATCTAGATGATCATAGGATAGAATTTTTTCAGGAAGATGACGGAGGAAATTAAAAATTCCTGTTTCTACCCATTGATGTTCACCAAAGGTTTCATAATCCATGAATAAATTAATAATGTCACCTTGGTCTTGCGCTATCCAATTCGCATATTTTTCAGCGGTTAATGGAAAACCAGGCCAACCTTGCGCTGAAAAACGAAATCCAATGTCATCACTCAAAGAATAATGACGTAAAAGAACATTTAAATCTGCATTTACTGCTTTGTACACATAATTTGAAGAGCGCCAATCAAGAATTTTTTTTGCTCCTTCAGTGATAATGCCTTTATAGCCCATATCAGCAACAGCTTTAGCTATCCGATTATCATAAATCGCTTCAGTGTTTCTGAAAACGCTTGGTGAATAATTAAACAAATCCTTCATCAAGTTATTATGCATCATAACTTGTTCTTTGAATTCATCTAAGTCATCATAAAGACTCGCTAAAGAGTGAAAATAAGTTTCTTCAATAAAAGAAACTGATCCAGTGTCAATCAAATGTTGAAAACTATCAATTACTTCAGGCATATATTTTTGACAGTATTCAACAAAGGTTCCTGTTAAACTGAATGAAACTTTGAATTTTCCGTCATATTGATCAATGAGATCAAGTAATAAGTTATTTGTTGGTAGATAACATTTTTTTGCAACTTTATTAAAAATTTTTTGATTTAATGTAGAATTAAAATAGTCATATGGTGAAGATGTACTTCCAATATTAAATACTGAAAAACGATTTAATCGCATTGGTTGATGAACTTCGAAATAAAAACATACTGACGGCACGTTACATCACCTCTTTATACACATCTATTGTTCGATCTGCTACCCTATCCCAGGTGAATAATTCAATTTCTTTTTGTCCTTCAATAGACATCGTTTTATGAAGGACATCATAGTTGAGGAGCGAAATGATTTTATTTGCCATTTCATCGACGTCCCAGAAATCAACTTGTAAACAATTAGTTATTGCTTCAGCAGCACCAGCGGTTTTTGAAACAATCGTTGGCGTTCCAGCTGAAATAGCTTCAAGAGCTGTGATGCCAAATGGTTCACTAACAGATGGCATGACATACACATTAGCGATTCGATAGATATGTTTGACTTCTTCTTCGCTTAATCTCCCAGTAAAAATTACACTATTGCTAATGTTTAAATCAACTGCTTTGTTGATTAGTCGGGGTAGCATATCCCCTGCTCCCGCTACGACAAATTTGGTTTCAATACCATAATCCAAAACTTTTTTTGCTGCATCTAAAAAGAATTCTGGTCCTTTTTGAATCGTTAATCTGCCTAGGAAAAGTACAACATTTCTTTTCTTTCCCCTTCCTAGTGGAAACACTGCGTTATGTACAACATCAATTTTGTTTGGATCAATTCCATATTTTTCAATTATTATCCTTTTTGTAAAATTACTTACTGCAATGATTCGATCTGCTTTTTGCATTCCCTCTTTTTCAATGTCTATAAACCATTGATTTGGGTGGAGCCAGCCTGATCGATCATATTCCGTAGAATGAACGCTAATAACTAAAGGAACATTTAATTTTTCCTTGAGTTGCACACCTGCTTTCATAGTCAACCAATCATGACAATGAATAACATCATACTTTCCTTTTACTCTAGAAACTACTAAATCATTATAGCGATAAACACTATTAAAAAAATCACCTTCGAGTTCTTTATCACTTGGCCTATCATATGGGAATATTGTTGTTTCTCCAACTTCCTTAATCTTAAGATACGCTTTATCGGTTTCTGCCTTAGTTTTGGTTTTTGGCATATAGAAATCGAGATGAATTTTTTTATCAGCAAGACTTCTGGTTAACCCATAGCAATGAGTGCCTAAGCCTCCCGCTTTAAAAGGTGGGTATTCCCATCCAATCATCGCAACTTTCATTTCATGCCTCAATAATGAACATTTGTCCTTTCATTCATTGGTTTTTAAGGTATACTTGCCATCGTCGTGTTGTATCTTTCCTTCTTTAGCAAGCCAACCTAATGCGGCATACACTTCTTCTTCACTACAATCAGATAATTTTTTTAGTGTAGTAACATCTGCTTCATCCCAAACATTTAAAATTTTCCAAACGGTTCCGGCAGTCGATCCTACATCATCCGTAAGATTAGTTGAATTAAGCTCATATGAATCATTAACTTTCTTGATTTTATCTTCCCGAGCAAGCCATCCAACACCTGCATATATTTCCTTTTTTGATAATTTTGTATGTTGTTGTAATTGTTCCTCTTTTGCATTTCCGGTTTGGTTTAAAAAATGCCAAATCTTACCTGCATTCTCTCCAAACTTAGTTGTTAGATTCCTCACAAGCATCCTCCGTGTTGATACATTGTTATGAATAAGGTGGTTATAAGCTTATCTAAAAAATAAAGCATGTTTTGTATGATTTTTTGAATGATTTTTTGCTAATTTTAAAAATTAAACTAATGAAAAATATTTCGTAAATATATATTATTTTGTACTTTTTTCAATAATGAGTTTATTTTTAGTTTTTTAAACCATCTTATTACATATATCAACAAATTTTACAATAGGTTATTGCGACAACATTTGTGTATAAAATAGAGCTTTACTCAACGCTTTTTTCACAATAATACGAAATTGCTTTATTGAACAAATATGCAAAAAATTTATTCATTCAACGTAAAACAGTGTCTTCTTCTACATACTTATCTGCATACCTACCTGCATATGCAGCTGCACAAAAAGGTGATAAAGTACATAGATATTTAGAGATATGTACTAGTGAATAAACTGGTAACTTAATGGAGATGGGATACATGGGATGTAAAACCATAAGAACAAACCATTTTTCAGCTATAGGAATTGGCGCATTAATTATTTTTATTGCCATGGTTCTTGTTGCAGGTATTGCTGCCTCAGTTCTGGTACAAACCAGTACAAGACTAGAAATGCAATCACTTAAAACTGGCCAACAGACAATCACAGAGACATCAACAGGATTAACCGTATATGGAGTTGAAGGATTCAACGACTCGGGGACGATAAAAAAACTAGCAATAGAAGTAACTCCAAAAGCAGGGTCTCCAGCAATTGATCTGCAAAACACTATTATTGAAATTTCCGATGGTTCAGAAAAACACATACTCATCTTTGGTGGAACTGGACAATATATAAACTCCTCTGGAATTAATGGAGACTTGGAAACAAATGGGAAATATGGTGGAACAACAAGTTTTGGCATAACCGTTTTACAAGATGCCGATGGTTCCTGTAAAGCATCAACTCCGATAATTGGTTATGGAGACCATGTCATCTTAGGTATTTCTACAGCAGATGTATTTAGTAGTAATGCTGGACTTCTACCTCGAACAGATCTCGATGGGTTAATCATCATCGAAGAAGGTGCCCCAGGAATAATTGGTTTTACAACCCCTTCTTCATATACTGATGATATTATCGAATTGCAATAAAGA
>CAZOPW010000055.1:0-14626 GCA_964581795.1 uncultured Thermoplasmatales archaeon
ACATTAAACAAAATGAACAAAAAAGAAACTGCAAATGATATTATATCAGTAGTAAAAGAAATGAAGGAAAAAAATAAATTTATCATTGGATATTATATGCTTGGATTTGAAAATGATACCATACAATCGATAAAAAATGATCTGAAGAGATTAGCATCATTGAAATTAGATATAACTCAACTGTGTGTAGTTACCCCATTTCCAAGAACCCCTCTTTGGAATTATTTAGATTCAAAATATGGGATACGCGATAAAAACTGGCATCATTATAATGCAAAACATCTTGTTTGGAATCATCCCAATATCTCTCCTAATGAAATGAGAGCTTTACTAGATTATGGATTCAAGATTTGTTATCCTCAAACAAGATTAATAGAAACCTCAATAGGTTTTATTAAACGATACATTCAATATAATGGATATTTCAAAGGAATTGGATACGCAGTTAAACATTTCATTCATTCCAATTCGTTCAACTATTTTCCTAAGGAGATTAGGTTATTAGAATGTCAAAAACAAAAGATTAGTAAAAAGTCGTATAATCCTTTTTGCCAACAAATTTCAAAATATGAAAGTCCTATTAAAAAAACATGAAATCAAAAATCAAGCTGAATTACTAAAAAAAAGTGAACTTTTTTTATTCTATATTTCAAACTTGATTGATTTTTTAATCTTCTTCAAGGCATATGTTTATAATTATCTTATCTATACCTGATATGGGATGGAAATATTACCACCTCAAATTGTTTAAAAGGTGTTGTTGACTATGCCAAAAATAACTGCACATGATCTTGCAAAAAAACAAAAAGAAATCTCCGTTGCAGAATTTTTTGAAAGAAATAAACATATTCTTGGTTTTGGAAATCCAACGAGAGCACTTGTCACAAGTGTAAAAGAAGCCGTTGATAATGCTCTTGATGCTTGTGAAGAAGTAAATATTCTTCCAACCATACATGTTTCAGTTTCAAATCATGAAGATGAAAATGAATGTGTTGTCTCTATAGAAGATAATGGACCAGGTATTGTTAAAAAACAAATTAAACATATTTTTGGTCGTCTTTTATACGGTTCACGATTTCATGCTATACGACAAAGCCGTGGTCAACAAGGTATAGGTATCTCAGCGGTGGTTTTATACGGACAACTCACAACAGGAAAACATGCTAAAGTAACTTCTAAAATCGCTGAAGATCGACCTGCTGTAGTCATGGAACTAGCGATAAATACAAATCGAAATCGAGCTGAAGTTATCAGCCGAAATATTACTCATTGGGAAAAACCCTCAGGGACAATCATTCAAGTTCCTATCATTGCAGACTATAAAAGAGGAAAACGGTATATTTACGAATATCTAAAAAACACTTCTATTGTAAATCCTCACGCTCACATTAGTTTTACTGAACCTGATGGGACAACTCATGAATTCGATCGAACTACAGAAGTTTTACCAAAAAAAAGCGAAGAGATAAAACCGCATCCTCATGGAATTGAACTAGGAACGTTAATTAAACTTTCAAAGCATACGAAATCACGAAAATTATCATCATTTTTGAAAAATGAATTTAGTAGTATGGGTTCCAGAACAACTCGATTAGTATGTGAAAAAGCAGATTTGGATCCAAATTTACAGATAGATAAAATGTCTCGGGATCAGTTTCGTCAGCTTCACAGAGCCTTTTCTAAAATTAAAATCATGGCTCCTCCTACAGATTGTTTATCTGTTATTGGGGAAACATTAATTCGGCGGAGTTTAAAACATGAAACACAAGAGATCTCTCCAGAATTTATTATGACAGCAACTCGACCTGCATCAGCATATGCAGGGAATCCGTTTCAGGTGGAAGTAGGATTTGTGTATGGTGGTAATCTCCCAAAGGATGAACCAGTTCGAATTATGCGATTTGCAAATAGAGTGCCGTTACTCTATCAACAAGGTGGTTGTGTAACCACAGAAGCTATCTCGTCTATTGATTGGCGACGGTATGGTCTTGACCAAAAATCTGGAAAGGGAATACCACGTGGGCCAGCTATTATTCTTGTTCATGTTGCAAGTACTCAAATACCATTTACTTCAGAAAGTAAGGAAGCTATTGCTGATGTTGAGGATATTGAAAATGAAATTAAACTTGCATTGAGAACATGCGCTCGAAATGTTCAAAGGCATATTAGAAAAAAAGTACGTCGGAAAAAAACTCGAGATAAATTCATGTTGATTAGTCAGATTCTTCCAGAAATCGCAAAAAAATCCTCTTCTATGCTTGATAAACCAATACCATCGTTAGATGCAGTGATAACAAAAATTATGGATGTCGTCTGGATAGAGGATCTCATTGAATATGAAAAATTGGAAAAACCAATATTACAGCAAACCACGTTACTTCAACATGATGCAGAAAATCCAATGCAGATGGTACTTACAAAAAGCACGATCAAAGTAGTAAATTATAAACAAAAACCTCAGAAATTTTCTTTATATGCAATAATTCCAGAGGATGCCATCATTCAAGAAGTGACTCCAAAACCAGTAAAGAAAACGAACCAATACATTAAATGGAATCTTGATAAGATCCCACCTGCATCAAAAGTGGACGTTTCGTTTCATTTAGCAGGTCTTGAACAAGGTGATTTTGATGAAAATGATTTGTATATTAAAAACATCAATCCGAGTTATGTTATTGGTGCTGATAAGTGGGAAGGTGATTAAACGTGAAGAAAAAAGATTATGCACCAGTGATTAAAAAAATTGATGAAATCGCTGAAAGAATTTATGATGATTTTCAAAATCAGGAAATTCCATCTTTGAAACTTCCTACAAGGTCCAAATCTAACATATTATTTGATGAACGATTAAATGTTTGGAAATATGGAAAAAACCAAATCCAACGAAGTGCAAAATCGCTTGACGGAGCGTATATGCTTCTTCGTACGATGTACATGGTTGATTTTATTAAAGAAATGATTAAGATAAAAAAATCATCAACATTAAGAGAAATGTATTATATCTCTGAAGGATGGGATTTAGCAAAATTTCATTCTCAGAATGAATCAAATTTACTGGCAGAAGATTTAGAAGTCATAACCAGTTTACTTCGTGAAGATTTTAAACTCCGTCCTGAAGAGGATGGTGCACGGGTTATTGGTAATATTTCTATAGAGGAATTCACCCGTAATAATCAAAGACAAACCATCCATTGTCAGGATGATGTTGGTGATTCAGGATATTCTATACCCTATAATGTTGAACCTGAAAAAATTTCATTTAAAAACATTGATGTTGATTTTATTATCGCTATAGAAACTGGCGGTATGTTTGACCGACTCGTGGAAAATCATTTTGATGAAGATTATAGGGCATTGCTTGTTCATTTGAAAGGTCAACCTGCTCGATCAACTCGTCGGTTCATTCAACGATTAAATAGTGAACATAATGTCCCAGTAGTTGTGTTTACAGATTGTGATCCTTGGAGTTTTCGTATATTTGCTAGTGTTGCCTATGGTGCAATTAAAACAGCACATATATCAGAATATTTAGCTACTCCGTCTTCATCATATCTAGGAGTAACTCCATCTGATATCGAAAATTATGATTTACCAACAGATGACTTGACAAAAGAGGATATCAAATCTTTAAAAAGTGAATTAACTGATCCTCGATTTCAAGATACATTTTGGAAACATGAAATCAAATTACAGCTAAAATTAGGGAAAAAATCCGAACAGCAGGCTCTTGCAAAATACGGTTTAGACTATGTAACGGATACGTATCTACCAGAAAAATTAGGTGAACTTGGTATGATATCAAAATAAAAAAAGCACGTTAGTAACACGAGTATTTATTCCTCAGTTTTCTTTTCTTTTTCCTTTGTTTCATTATCTGGCCAGAGTATATCAGCAGAGAGTATTTGATTTCTCACTCGTAGAAGAGTTGAATCATTGATTTTAATGTAGGTTTTACTGAAAATCCCACCTTTTTTCTCCTCAGGGTAGGTATATTCGTACACCTTCATTCCATCAAGGTATTCTTCAGATGATTCATAAGAAGTGAATTCTTGGACATTTCCTTTGATAAACAACTGAGGAGAAATATACATCACGATGTCTATTATAATAAAAACTGCGAATAACCCTGAAATAACTAATAACCAAGTCGATAAAGATAGGCCCGCCCAGTCAGGTTCATAATCTAACATTGAAATTCCACTCATTAAAATAACAATCCACATGAGTAAGATTATAGATATAACAAGAAATAATTTTGGTAAAATAAGTAGGATGTTAACAGGTTGTTTTGATGATGAAGATGATTGCCCCATAGTTATCAGCATCACCTCTTGTATTGTATTCAGATGCTTTTAATGTTTCTATTTGAGCTTGAATAGCTTTTTAAAGTTGAAAATAGTTTAAATCAAGTCGATTCCAATCATCAAAATCATTCTTTCCTCGGCTACCATCGGAATAATCAACCATCATGTACATGTATCCATAATTCATCACACTTTTATACGGGCGCCATTTCCACCAGTTCAGTTGCCAAGGATATTTTCCTTCCTGATCATCACAACCTGGCGTATTCCCATGAAAAATACCAAGAGTATGACCACACTCATGCATATACGCACTTGCATACACCACATCCCGAGAAGTCCATGGTAAACGTGCTTTTTTCTCCATTCCTACCACTGAAATTTGATAGGAATTATGCCTAAAGACAAATCCATACGCGTGTTCTGCTTCGTAAATAACAAGACCATAATGAAATACACCTTTTCGCCAATTAGAATTATCATTATGTAGGAAATAATCTTGATAATAATCGTGGAGTTCATAGTAACTTGATAATTCATCAAATGGAATTAATTCACCGCCTCCACCCATACATCCATCATCTAAATGATATACTATGTTTTGACGATCATATGCAGTTCGTAATAATTCTTTTGAAGCTTCAGGAAAGACGATTTCTTCCCCGTTTGGGCCTGATTCCATGAGATCTTGTTCAACAAATAAATCTTTTCTAAATGGATCTGAACCCCATTCACTCGTAAGGTATTCTTCGTAATTTGTTAGTCCATCATTATCTGGATCCAGTCGTTTATGATCATTATATTCAAAAGGGTGGTAGATCCATTCATGATAATAGGTGTCCTCATGATAATCATGTCCATCTTCATGACCCCAGTAATATTCCCACCATAATGGAATGCCATCCTCATCGTCATCTCGTTGAGAATCATCAACTGTTGGATCAGTATTGAATTCATTAACTTCCAACCAATATGGGACACCATCTCCATCAGGATCAGTTTGAGAAATGGTAAACCAGAGTTCTACATCTCGGTCTCTTTGGTAAATACTTCCATCATCACATCCATTAAGTCTTCCATAACCACTTGGATCCATACTTATTGGTTCAGAGATACTGGTACAATCATCACCCCACCAGACACCATATTTGATACTATACATTAATTCAACATCATATGCATCTTGAAAGAACGCGTTATCGCCACTGATATCACAAATAGTATCTTTTCCGATATTCCAATCCCATAATTGAATCTTGATATTAACGATCTCTTCATCGTCTGGAACATTTGCCGTAGCTTTCCAATCAGGTGCATACAAATATTTTGTGTTTTTCCACACGGGGCTTTCAAAGAGTTCCTCGTTGATCCAGACTTTCATATAAAAATCTGGATCTGAATATTTATCAATATATTCATTAGTATTAACATGGTTATCCTTTTTTTCTAATGATCTAATTGTATCTAAATTAAAGGTAACTTCTATATCTACTAATGGATCAAAATCTTGATCAGTAGTTGATAATGAACTAATACTCATTGATCCATTAATAATAAGTAAAAGAAAAATAGTGAAAACACTAAAAATAATTTTATTTTTACTTTTCATATAATATATCCCCTAAGAGTTTTTCTTTTCACTATTATTTATTATTTTTTTATTATTAAAAGTTTGCATTCCACTTACTAAAAAGAAGCATATTTTGAATATTATTCAATAAAAATACCGTCTTTTGCACATAAAATCTTTTAAAGAACTGTGTATATCTGGAAACGATGAACAAAGAACAATTAAAGAAAGCAATTAAAGATCATAATATCACCTGGATCCAACTTCATTTCACCGATCTATTTGGAGGTTTACGAGTCGTTCATATTCCTGCAAACCAATTCATAAGTGATGATATTCTCACTCACGGATCCGGATTTGATGGTTCATCCGTAGGATTAAAACATGTTGAACAATCAGATATGTTAGCTGTACCCGATCCTGAAACGTTTTTAGTTTTACCTCATGAAACAAATGAAGCTAGAATACTTGCAGATATCTGTGATACCAATTATAAACCCTCTGTCGTTGATCCGCGCTTTATCTTAAAACAAGCAGTAAACACTGCTAAAAAACAAGGTTTTGATGATATTATCATTTCACCAGAAATGGAATTTTTTGTTCTGTCAGACCAAGAGGAAAACCATTATGAACCATTAGCTAGTCAAGGTTATTTTGCTCCACCTCCCCTTGATGATGTAAAAGAATTTAGAAAAACGGTCTCAGAATTATTATTAAAAAGTAATATTAACATTAAATATCATCATCATGAAAACGGTCGCTATCAACATGAAATCGAAGTGAAACCGTTGTCTGCTGTTGCCGCCGCTGATTTCTGTATGTATTTCAAATATCTCTCTCGTGATATCGCATCTGTTAACAACCTACAAGTAACGTTTATTCCAAAACTATTTGCTGATGAAGCAGGAAATGGAATGCATGCACATATAAAATTAGTGAAAAATGGAGAGAACGCTTTTTTTGATAAAGAAAATAATTACAATCTTAGTGACACTGCGAAATATTTCATAGGGGGAATTTTGCATCATGCAAAAAGTATCGCTGCTTTTGCAAATCCAACGGTTAATTCATATAAACGATTAATTCCTCATTTTGAGGCTCCGTTGTATATCGCATGGGGTCAACATAACAGAAGCAGTCTTATTCGTATTGCTGCAAAACAAAATATTGATGTAGAGGTTAGAAATGGAGATCCGTCTGCTAACCCATATTTATTTTTTGCTTCGTTAATCCACGCGGGATTAGATGGAATCAAAAATCAATATAAATACAATCCAATTGAACAAAACATCTATGAAATGTCTGAAAATGAACTGAAAGCGCTTGGAATCAAAAAACTTCCAGCTACTCTTCTTGAATCGTTGCAAGAACTAGAAAAAAATGCGTTTCTGAAACAAGCAATGGGCGATGATTTAATTATTCTATATGTTGAACGAAAGCGAAAAGAATTAAATGATTATCTCTCTGAAGTTTCCGATGTTGATATAAAATATTATATGCATTGCTAATCGAGGTAAAAAAAGAATGAAATCCTTATCAGATGCAAAGATGTTGGGTGGAATTGGATCAATTTTACTTCTCATTGGATTACCAATTCCTCAGATTGGTTTTGCTCTTGCTATTGTTGGATTAATCTTACAGTTTATCGCAGTGAAAAAAATAGCTGATACTGTTAACGATCATTCGATTTTTTCAAATTTTTTAATTAATTTCATTTTTGGATTGATTGCCTTGGGTAGTGTAATCATTGTATTTCTATTCCTGATTGGCTCTCTTGGCGGATTATCTTTTTTTACTGCTTTGGAAGGAATGAATTCAGCTAATCCTGCTGAAATTTTTTCTTATCTTAGCCCATTATTATCCGGGTGTCTCATAGCTCTTGTCGTCATGTGGGTTTTTAGTCTTATCGGAGCGATTTTTTTACGGAAGAGTTATGATACTATCGCAGAAAAAACGAAAGTAAACACGTTTAAAACAACAGGTTTGTTGTATCTTATTGGAACTGCAACGTTTATTATCCTCATTGGATTTTTGATTTTGCTCATTGCACGGATTTTTGAAATTGTGAGTTATTTCAGTCTGCCGGATACCATACAAACTGAAAAAAACATACCAAGTCCATCAGCAGATTATCCTTCAGAAATCGAATAAAAGATTATGTAATACTATCGCCAACTCCATAGGTGTAATTATGGGGAGTTTGGAAAAACGTTAGATCAATATATTCCCAGTCATCTTTATCACGTTTCCCATGTGTACCATCAGAATAATCAAGGACATATGAACCGAATTTATCGTAATTCATAACGCTTTCATATGTATCCCAATACTCTTTTGCTTCAATTCTTGCTTTTATTTTTTGAAAAAACGGAAGATCGTTTCTTCCTACTTGACTAGCGTTATCTATTCCAGCATGATATTCTTGATTTAATCCAAGTGAATGACCTAATTCATGAAGGACTGCCACGGCCATTGCAAGTCGTTTCATTCGTGGAGTTAATGCTGGAGGGAAGTAAACCGATCGATAAAACTCCCGGTTACTTGGAATTGAAATGACATCACTATGTAATTCATGGTTTTGCCCATAATTCCAGCCACCAGAATGATGAATTACAACATATCTGAAACTTTCTTTCCTACAATCAGCAAAATGATATTTATAAAAACCAGATAATACTCCACTTAATGGACCAACATATTCTTCGATATAAGGTAGATATTCTCCACCACCAATTGATGATCCTGTCGGCCAGCCATCATCAATATGAACTGTTATATTATGTGGTGTGAACACATCCATGAGCATCCATTGCGATTCTTTCCAAAAGGTGTGTTCCATAGCAAATAATCCAGGTCCTTTTTCCGTAAAGTCAACTTCTAGATAAATATCCTTATGATACGGGTTTGATAACCATTTATCAAGAGTGTACTCTTCTATATTTTCCAATCCATCTCTATCCGGGTCAAGCAGGGTATGGTTATCAAAGGTAAATGGATCATATCCCCATTTCCATTCCCAACTTGTTGGTATACCATCATTATCCGGATCTAATTTGCTATCATCAAGTAATGGATCGGTATGAAGCACATTTATTTCTGTCCAATACGGTATACCATCTCCATCCTGTTCTGTTTGATAGATTTCAAACCAAATCTCGTAATTTGACCCAACGTAATGACCATATCCATCTGAATCCCTAAGATAATCATCCCCCGTCCATCGCCCAGTTCGAAAATCATAGGTAATATCAAATTCTTCAATGAGATTTTCCTGTTCTCCAACTAATTTTTTTTGTTTTTCAATGATTTGTATCGTGATGTCAACTGTTTCAGTTTCATCATCAACAAATCGGTTTACTTGCCATCCAGCAAAACCAGTATCCCATGATTCTACATCAATGCTATCCCAGCTCACATCATCAAAAATTGCTTTTACATAAAAAACTGGTGTTTGCTTCCAGGAAGAACCTATTTTTCTGAATTCTTTTTCAATATTTCTTTTATGCACTCTTTTTATTTCAATGGAAGCTGCCTGATTTAATCCTTCAGGACTTATCACATCAACGATTGTCTCATTATCCATAGAAGAAGAATCAAGTGATTCATCAACAGTTGATGGCGAATAAGTAACAATGATAATAGTGAGGGTAACAAAAAGTAAAGTAATAATGAAAATAAGAAGCATATTTTTATTAATGAATGAAACTAATGAATTAGAAGAGTGTTTGTTGTTTGTCTTGGATAAACTCATGTATTCACCGTATTACAGTGTATATTACTTTAACTATAATTAAATTAATTCTTAATATATAAAAATGCTTCTAATTTTAAAAAAACCTATTTTCAATAGTTGAAAATTATTTGTAAGGTTAAATACGAGGTAATTCGGAATATTCATATGGTTCGATAACTTTTGGATCATTTCTATTTTGAGTTGTACTAATAACTCTTTTTGAAATAGTATACGCCTCTAAAACCGAATCATCAATAGGCATAAGTAATGCGTGAATTTCTTTTTTTGTTAAATCGTTTTTCAGATATTCTGATTCTTTATCTTGAGGAAGTATTACAGGCATTCGCTTTTTCTTATTGTGAATTTTTTCAAGTAATGGATTAGCTTTACAGGTAATGACACTGAATGTGTGCTCTTTTTCTTTTGAATTTGGATTTTCCCAAACGTCCCAAATACCTGCAATACTAAACACTTGATGATTCTTCATCTGAATATAATATGGATACTTTTTTCCTTTGAAATACCGCCATTCAAAAAATCCATCTGCTGGAATCAAACATCGTCTTTGTATTATTGCATCTCGATAACTAGGTTTTTCAAAAATTGTATCTGCCCGAGCATTCATCGTTTTCATCCGTATTGATTCAGCATCAGTTTCAGATTTCACCCAGAAGGGAATCAGTCCCCAAGTATATTCTTGAATACAGACTGGTAAAGTATTTGTGATAACTGGATGGGTCGGAAGAGCAAATGCATTTTTATAATATACTGGCTCGGTTTTATATGTTTCATTAAAAGTTAAAAGTGATTCAAAATGCTTTGAAAAAGCCGGATTGAGCAACGATAGATTATAACACATAGTATCGTCCCTTTTCGTTTTTTTATAATTCTATCGACGTATTTAAAAAAGTGAAATTGTAATAAAATAATCCTTTTTTATCATTTACTGTCAAGTCTATGATATGATTTTTGTGTTTAAATCATTTCAGTTTCTATAGATTTTTTCCAATATGATTATTCAATATTATTTTTAATACATAAAGGAAGTAAAATGAATTAATTGAATATAAGAAGAATTCTAGGTAAAGAGCAGTTGATATACAAATGGATATGATTTCTCAAATTTATATTGTAATAATTTTATCAATTCAATGATAAAAATTCCACTGCCCTTCTTTTTTGGCATGGTAACACTAAATGACGTCCAATCGCTTTCTGCTCCATGTTCATCAACTACTTTGACTTTAATAGTATATTCTCCCTCCTCACTCCATGTATGATTAGCTGATACTTCTATACCAGATGCAAATGGACCTATTCTTTCTTGATCATTATTTGACCATTGAATATCATAATAGAGGTTATCATTATTTTCATCTTCTGCTTTGAGTTGAAATATTTGTTCAACATTTATTTTTCCACTGGAAGGACCAGTTATCGTTGCAATTGATGGAGGATCATTAATAAATCCATAAGTTTTAAAGCCAAAATCAGGATTTGAAAATCCAGGGATTTGAATATATGTCCACATAGAATCATAAATCCAAGGTTTTCCATTTAGATATGGTTCATTGTGACCAAAATACCAGTAATACATGTCGTTTCCACCAGTGTTTTCTGCTGAACATATAATATAATATGATTGTCCAATGGTAACATTAATATCTGGAAAATCAATCATTTTCCAGGATAAATCCTCATTTATTTCATTAGGGGAATACAATTTTGTCACAAGATCCTTTCCTTCTAACGTTTCTTTTATAGATACCGTTAAATCTCCTGGATTATATCGCTTTACAATCATGAGTTCTATCATTGTCAATAAATCAGTGGATGGAACAAATGACTGAGCTAATGCAGCACCCTCATTTATAGGATATGAATAACCAGAACAATACTGTTGTTGCTGGTCGATGAAGTTATTATATGGGTCTTCTTCAATTGATTCAATTGTCCATCCAGTTTTTGAGGAAACATATTTCAAGGCCTTGTTTCCCCAATCATAATAACTGATAACGATATCATCTTTAGAAGTTAGACTGATACAATTGAAACAGCCGGTACTTCCTTGCTGATCAATGATTTCTTTCTGCCATTCTTCTCCATCAAACAGTATATATTTTAGCGCTCCAAGTGTGTAATCATAATAGCTAATATGTGGTGTATCTGATGAGTCTAATTCAATTGATGTCCATTTTCGAACATCACCATTTTTATCAATAGTTTCAACATTCCAATTATCATCAGCAACATAAGCATATTTTAAATTTGTATCAAACCAAGAAGCATAACTAATATGTGGATTTTCATTACTATCAAGAGTTATCGATGAATATTGACCTACTTCACCTGTATTATCCACAGTAGTTTTTATCCAGCTTTCACCATTATAAAACGCATATTTAAGATCAAATTCAGCTCTATCAGTATAACTAATGTGAGGTAGGCTATTCCCATCTGTTACTATTGAAGTCGTATCACCAAAATATTCACCCATTCCAACATTGTCATCCACCGTTTCAATAATCCACTGGTTGTTTTCTTTGTGAGCATATTTTAAGAGATGATTATCATAATCAATATAAGAAATATGAGTATTATCATTTCTATCTAAATATAATGAAGAAAAAAGACCAACATTACCTAATTCATCTATAGTTGTAATGATCCAAGAAGTATCAGTTTTCTGAGCATATTTTAAATCGTGATTAGTGTAATCGTAATAACTGATATGTGGACGATTTGTACTATCTATTGCTATTGATGTGTATCTTCCTACATCCCCTGTTGAATCAACTATTTGAATTTGCCAACAACTTTGTGTTTTATAAGCATATTTTAGATCACCATTTCCATAGTCATAATAACTAATGTGCGGATTATCTTGATCATCAACGCAAATCGAGGTATACCATCCAACATCATTTCCCGTAGTATCTGAAAAAATATTTTCATCTGCAAATAAGATATGTGTAGCAAAAATCAAGCTGATACTTATCTGCATTATAATTACTAAATTGAATATTTTCTTCATGTGTTCCCTCCAAATTTATTTTATTTATATCAAAACACTTATTATAATAAGATATCAGTTATTTATATATTACGTTTATTTAAATATTTAATTAATTATTTCATTTAATAATAACAGTAAAATAAGAAAAAGCTAGTTTTGTTTCTGATTTATAATTTCATTAACATTTATATCTGGATGATGATACCGTTCAGTATTCTCAGTTATTTTTCCAGCATTAATCGCCTGCTTCGGACACCATTGTAAACAAGCAAAACAATTGATACATTTATCTGACCATATAGGAATACTTTTTTCCATATGTATATTGTTGACAGGACAGATTTTTTCGCAAATACCACAACCATTACATTGATCATTTACCACAAATCCTAATGAATCCCATCCATGAAATGCAATTTCTTTCATCATCCCTAACAATTTTGGCATCATTTTTAAAAAAATACCTGTTAAAGCAAAAAGATAAACAGAATTATTAGTTTCAATTGGTCCAGTTTCTTTGGTTTTAACTTTTTTAATGATAAACCTTCTTTTTTTCTTCCAATTATTAAACATTTTTTCTTGTTTTTCTTTTGGAATCTTTGAATATCCAACACCATTATGTGGCATTTTAACAGTAAATGCACTAGATAATGTTTTTTGATACATTTGACATGTTGTATTGAATTTTTTCATTGTTTTTAATGGCATGACTCCATACGTACAAACTGCAAAAAGATAGGTTGAATCCGGTATCTTTAGTTTTTCTATGAATTCATTAATCAAAAAAGGTGGTTGAAAGTCATAAATCGGAAAGACAATGCCAATGATTTCAGCTTCTGAATGTATAGATTGCTTTTCTTTGAAAGGAATCACTGGTATGAGTTTTGCATTCAAGTCTTCTGCTAGATCCTTAGCAACAATGAGAGAGTTACCTGTGCCTGAAAAATAGTAAATCTCAACATCATTCATTAAATCAAACCCTTTTTTACCATTGCTCATAATGGATACGATTCTCTCTAAATCGATCCATTTCTGCTATTCGTTCATTAGCTACTCCCACTGCTATTAATGAAAAAGGAATAATATTATCTGGTATATTCAACAGTTTTCGTATTCCTTTCATTCGATGTTCTCTTGGATACACTCCAATCCAGCATCCTCCATATCCAAGATCGTGAATTGCAAGGAGCATATTTTGTGTTGCAGCAGCGCAATCTTGAACTGCCATATTGTTATGTTTTTCTAACGATGGATCAAAACAGACTAAAATTCCATTATATGCGTCTTTCATCATACTGGCATGTTCATGAACCTGCTCAATGTGTTTCAATATTTCTTTGTTTTTAATGATGAGAAAATGCCATGGTTGTTCATTACCTGCTGAAGGAGCATACATACCACATCGAATGATTTCCTTGATACGATGATCAGATATAGGTTCAGTAGTATACTTTCTAATACTTCTGCGAGTTTTTATTGTTTTGATAGTATCCATTGACTCTTTTCCTCTGGTTATTTTAAGTGTTTTTATTATTTAGTAGTTTAATAATCTGTTTATATAGAAAAAGACAAAAATATGATTAAGTGGGGAGATAATGCTTTTTTTAAATCAGATTTCTCTCCCAGCATCCTGGTAGTATGAATATAGGAGCATCCCATTCTAATTACATTTCATATCATCTTCCTACTTAAACAATGATAAAATCAAGTCTTTACTAGGAATCAATTTTTACTATTTTTTTACAAATTTTTTAGACGTCTATATAGTTAACAGGTGTTTAATAATAAACCCCTATATTTCCAGTGGAAATATATTTGAGAAAAGATAAAAATGAATAAAGAAAAATAAAGTAGATTATTTGGACCATATCAAACAAGGAAATGTTTTATTTGTTAATTGTTTTAAAACAATAATTACATATATTTTTTATAATATCCATAATTAAGTAGTTTTATTTCTAAAATCATAGAAGGTGAACATATGACAGAAACATTTTACGAAA
>CAZOPW010000056.1:0-14336 GCA_964581795.1 uncultured Thermoplasmatales archaeon
TTAACTAACATGAAGAATTAACATGAAGATCTGCTATTCAAAATTCACCATACTTTTTCCTTGTTTTTCTATTGATAATATGCCTTTGCTTTCTCTGTTATCTTTCTGATGTAATCAGTTTTTTGTTTCGTATATTCAATTCGATCATGTGCGTACCGTTTTGCCAGTGATTTTTTTAAGGTATCATATCGTTTTGCTTCAGCAGGGAAATCTCGAAGATAATCTCTAAAGAATAGTCGTGTCCACAATTCGGAATCAGCTTCCACTAAGTGAATATGATGAGTTCGGTCACCTTTTGAGTTTCTTTTAATAAACCATGCGTAAAAAGGAGGTTGATCTCCTATTGTAGGCCGCCAAAGATATTCATATCCTTCAGATTCAAGTATAGGGACTATTCTTTTTTTTGTTTCATCGAGGCTTTTTACTTCAACTAACATATCAATTATTGGTTTTGCTGAAAGACCTGGTACAGCTGTACTTCCAAAATGTTTGATTTTTCCGATAAGATCAGAAGGTAACATTTCTTCTAAGTAAGTTTTTTCTCTTTCAAATAAACGAGGCCAGCTTGGATTGTAAGATACTATCTCAATTTCCTCTCGAATAAGTTCCTGAATTTTTTGTCTCAATGAGTCATCCATCTTTTATCACATCCGCTTTTTTCATTCATTTTTTAAATATAACCAATCCAGATATGGGGCAAATAATGCTACTTTACCTGTTAACTCCATCCCATTTTCATCTATTGTAACATGTTTTTCCTTTTCAATCAATTGATGATACAAATCAAAATGATTGGTTTTGTAAAATTCAAGTAACCCTTCATAGAATTGTGTTGCTTGTGGACAAAGGTAAATACCTGAGAGAATAGCAGTATTGGCTGACAAATTCATAAACAGAGGAAATGTTTGACATAAAAGAAAACGATAAGGATAAATTCGACATTTATTTTTCTTTAAAAAAGGGCAAGGCGTTTTTAGGGAAAAAGAAGAGTTCTTCTCAGAATTTGATGTCTTTTTCAAATATTTTTTCTGAAAATCATCTGGAGAAATATTTAAACTTCTCGCAATTTTAATTATTTCATTTTCATAAACAGGTAATTGAGAAAAAAATTTACAACATAATCCACAATCAGTACAGGAACTATATTCTTTTAATATGTTGTCACCAACAAATAAATCATCTTTTTCATCAAATTCTAACATAGATACGAACAAATGAATATGTCATATGGTTTAATTTTAACGTTGAATTAACTAGCCTTTTTTTCCATTTCCATACTTTCTTAAATATCAGTATAATTACTTCGATTTACATGGTTGAAGTTACTATTATTGATGTTAATAAAAAAAATATGAAAAACTACCCTCCTCGATGTTTTATAAATGTTAGAGATCAAGGGCATAAACAAAAAGTATCTTGGATTGAAAATCAATTTAAAAATGGTTTGAAAATCAAGCTTTTATACACAAAAGAAACAAAAAAACTGATTGGTTTTATCGAATATATACCTGGAAAATATGCTTGGAGGGCAGTGGATGCTACAGATCAAATGGTTATTCATTGTATTTGGATTTCACCAAAAAAATATCGGGAACAAGGTCTTGGATCAACATTGATAAAAGAATGTTGTAAGGATGCAGAAAAGGAGGGGTTATCGGGAGTTGCTGTCGTGACCAGTTCTGATTCCTTTATGGCAGATAAACAAGTTTTTTTAAAAAATGGTTTTACATTTGTTGATGAAAAAGATTCTTATTCATTGTTATTTAAGGATTTGAACGAAGCAACCAAACCATCTTTTTTTAATTGTAAAGAACAATTGGCAAAATACAAAGGATTGCACATCGTCTATTCTAATCAATGTCCTTGGGTAGCTCGATTTATGTATGAAATGAAAGATCGTTTGGATGAATTAGACATTACCGTAACCGAATTGAAAACAGCTGAAGAAGCTCAACACGCTCCATCAATTTATGCTACTTTTAATTTTATATCAGATGGGGAATTAATTGCAGATCATTACATATCTGAAAGGCATTTTGAAAATATAATCAAAAAATTATAACCTTTGAATTGATTCGGTTTAAAAGGCAATAATTATGAAATAAAAAAAATATATTACATTTACTTAATAATCGATAATATTAGTTTTTAAGAGATGAGATAAGACATAATCTGAATTTCTCTTTTTTAAAGCTGTTCACTTTAATTTTATTGTTCTAGATGAATTAAAAAAGTTGCACTCACTGTTTCATCTTGGGTTATTTCTTCTTAATGTTATTATTGTTCTTTTAGTGAATCTGTTGATTATATAATATGCAACTTCTTAAATTCATGAATCGATATCTGAAAAAGGAGATTCTATTATAGAAAAAGAGTTAGAAAAATAAAAAAAAGATTTTGATGAAATTAACTTGCAATACTTACAACCTTAATAGTAAACGTTAACGTTTTTCCTGCTAATGGAGAATTAAGATCAACTTTAACCTGTTCATCACCAACTTCCGCAATTCTAACTGGGACTTGTCGACCATCAGGTAGTGACATCATAAAGACCATACCACATTGTATCTCTTGGTCTTCAGGAAAAACATTTTTTGGTAAATCGCGAACGAGTTCGGGATTATGCTGACCATATGCTTGATCTGGTGGCACAGTAACTTCCTTTTTTTCACCAACTTTCATTCCTACAACAGCTTGATCAAACCCTTTAATTATTTTTCCTTCACCGACTGTGAACTGTAATGGTTCTTCATGTTTATCAGAACTGTCAAATACTGTGCCATCCTCTAAACGGCCTTCATATTCTACAGTAATTGTATCTCCTTCTTGAACTGTTTCCATATTTTCCTCACCTTATTCAATTTTTTTGACTTTAACAGCGTTTAATCCGCGTTCAGTTTCTTCAACTTCGAATTCCACCATGTCATCTTCATGAAGATATCCTTCTTCGATTTGAGAATGGTGAACAAAAACATCATCACCTTCATCTACTTCAATAAATCCATACCCTTTTCGAGGGTTAAACCATTTTACTTTTCCTTTCATATTCATAACTTCCTTTTAGAAACGAAAGCGTTTCCACAAAAAGAACAAAAATAATATTTTCACTCATCAAATGGTCTTTGACTACGATGAAATCTTCATCCTCATTCTTTCCTTATTGGATTTTTACCAATTCATTCATCCCATAAAACATTTTTGGCTGAAAAATCCATTCTTAAAAATAGTTGAACAAGAATTGTTTACACTTAAAGTGAAACGATAATAAAGCTCTAAATTCAAATCTATCATTACGAAAAGGGAACCGTTCTTTTAAAGAAAATTTTAAATGTTCTTCAAATAACATTTAAGTACATTACTCGTCTTCATTATATGGAGGTAAACGCGATGACAGTGAAAATTCTTGTAACTGGTGGTACCTTCGATAAAAAATATATGGAACTTACTGGAGAGCTCATTTTTAAAAATACACATGTTCATGAAATGCTTAATCTGGGACGCTGTAAAATTGATGTAAAAATCCGAACATTAATGATGATTGATAGTCTCGATATGACCAATTATCACCGCCATATCATCCTTGAAAAATGTAAAAATTCCAAAGAAAAAAAGATTCTCATCACACATGGAACAGACACTATGGCTGAAACTGCCCGCTATTTAGGAAAGGAAATCAAGGATAGAACAATCGTGTTAACTGGTGCGCTCATCCCATATGCATTTGGTAGCTCCGATGGATTATTCAACCTTGGAAGTGCACTTGCTTTTGTACAATCCCTTCCACCAGGAGTATATGTCGTAATGAATGGGAAATATTTTAATTATGATAATGTTCAAAAAAACAAACATACTGGTGTTTTTGAAGAAATCAATCATGAGCCATGAAAATACTTTCAATTTTACCTTGTTATCTTATTACTTACTTTTAATAAAACGAAGATAATACTTTCACTCTCCCCCGTTTTGATTTTTTAAACAAGAAACATATTAGACTAAAGTAGCAAGTCAATACGTGGAAAGCCAGCCCTTTCTAGCATCCCATCTTTTCCCAATTCCTCCTCAAGCTGGCTTTTCATCCTTTTTAAATAACACCAATTTTTTTCAACTCAAAAAAACACTGTGCACACATTTTCGCATCAGCTAATGCATCGTGATCTTGATGCATTCTTTCATCAAATAACAAATGATATAAATCTGCCAATTTTGGATATTTTCGATGGTCTGACCCCCTCATAATTCGAACAAATTCCATGACTCGAGGCGATTTCATTGTGCAGAAACGAGGATAATGTGAAAATAATGTGTTAATTTTTTTCCGGTGAAACTCTGCTAATAATACATGATAATCGTAATCAATGTTATGTCCTATTAAATAATGAGAATAACGTAATGCTTGACTGAATCGTTGTAATGCCTCATCAAGTGAAATCCCTTGATCGTAGGCTTTCTGAGTTGAAATACCATGAATCCGTGTTACCCTTTGGGGGATATGATATCCCTCTGGCCGGATTATCGCTGTATCTTGAAGCACTATTTCTCCAGTATCTTCAGATAACAACCATCCTAATTGTACTAAACGCGGCCAATCACCAAGGTTTGCTGTTTGTGAAGGAGGAAGACCTGTTGTTTCTGTATCAACAAAAAGATACATCGTATTATATTAAAGCATAACTTATATAAGAAAATTTTTGTAAAAAAAGAGGGAAAAAGAAGGTAGAACAAAAGGGAAGGGAAGCAGAGGGAGGAAAAGTAGGAGTCTACCTTCTTTTGAAAAAGATCAAACCAATTACAATTAAGCCTGCAATTCCAACACCAACAGCAACTGGAAGTCCAAGAGAAGTATCCTGAACGGATTCATCAGATTCTTCATCCTCCGAATCTAATCCAATCGTTTCCTCGGAATTAGGAACATCAGCACCAACATCTAAGATATGTGGTTGATCATCAGGTAAATCTTCGCCAACAACATTGTCATATTCTTTATCGCTTGTTTTTGGTTCTGTGTCCGGAGCTGGTGCAATCAATGGTTCCTGGTCTACTTGATCGCCATCTTCTACCGTTTCATCAATTGGGGCTTCATCTGTTGTTCTTGTTATCTCATCAGCTATAGCAGCATTCATACCAATTACGAGGCTGATGCCAACAAGAAGAATCATTATAATTTGTCTTGTTTTCATTTTTTATCACAACCTTTTTTCTTGTGTTAATGCTGAATTGTTCTATCCCCCTTATATATCGTTAGAAAACGTTTGGAAGAAGCCAAACAAAAAAACATGACTTATAAACAATTGTCACTAATCATATAATTGTATGAAAAATAAAAAAGTATTCGTTCCAGTGCAAACATTCAAAAACCTCGTATCAGAAGATACACTAACTATACTTCAGGTATTAGATAAACATTCCTATTCTATTCATCAATTAAGAGAAAAAACCAATATATCCCAAGAAAGACTGCAGAGAAATTTACAAAAATTAATTGATGGAAAAGTAATTAAAACTAAAAACATAAAGAATCTAGAACAATACACGTTAACTTTCAAAGGATCCTCCCTGTTACATCCAGAAAACAATCGTATTATGGTATTATTCTCCGTTAGCCTACTAACATTGATTATCTCAATGGGTAGTTTCATTCATTGGATTTTCCAAAAGACACCATCAACTCCAGGAGATGGAGTGCGTTTATTACAGGAAAGTGATAATGTTATGAATGGGCCATTGAAAACATTTGCAACGGATACGGCTCAAAACGTTCAAGATCCTTTTTATTCCATGGTAGCATTAATTGGAATCGTTATATTCATTACTCTTGTCAGCATCACTTTTTGGAGATATCAAAAGAATAAATCACAAGCGTTATAGAATTGAATATTCCATTTTTTTGAATCGATTTCTTTATTAGAAGCCAGTAGTTACGGCTGAAGAAATGGTTGATGAAAAAAAGAGCGCAAATTTTCTTTCCTATGTCTTATCTCCTACGATGATTGCATTTTACATCATCCTTATTTTCCTTCTTTATCCTCCAATTGAACAGGAGTCTCACATAATAGTAGACTTCATTCTTTCATTCATTTTTCTTTGTATTTTCCCAGTTGTCACAATACTTTATTTTTACCGAAAAGGAACTGTTGATATCTGGGTGTCCAATCAAAAACAACGGGCCCCATTTTATTTGATAGCAATCATTGGCTACGTGATTGCATCTTTAATTTTTTTCCTTCGCAATGATACCACCTTGTTTGTTTTATCTGTTGCTTATGTTGCAGTAACCTTATCTGTCACCATAAGTAATTTTGCAACAAAAGTAAGTTCTCATAGTGCAGGAGTTGCTGGTCCTCTTACTGCAATAACATTGGTTTATGGATTGATAGCTCTTCCGAGTTTTCTTCTTTTACCCCTTGTTTTCTGGGCTCGATTGAAACTTAATGCTCATTCAGTAATGCAATTACTATATGGTTCAATTATTGGAATCCTTGTTACTTTTTTTGTTTATATCCTTCTTTTTCCATTACGTTTTACAGCATTAATATAAATAATGAAAAACCATTTTTTTATTTGAACTAGAATGGTTTTGGATTATGTATGACACTTCATGAAATTCAAGCGAGATCATTAATTCGAAATTATAAAAAAATTGATTCATGGTTTATATCAAAATATGGTATGAATCTTTACCGTGGATGTCAGCATAATTGTGTGTATTGTGATGGGAGAAACGAAAAGTATCAGGTTTCTGGAGAGTTCGGAAATGAGATTGATGTAAAAGTAAATGCAATTGAATTAATAAAAAAAGAAATGAATCTTAATCGTAGGCACAAATTTTATCAAAATGGATTTATCATGGTTGGTGGTGGTGTAGGTGATAGTTATCAACCAGCTGAGAAAACATATGAATTAACTCGGAATGTTTTAACCTTTATTGAATCGGTTCGACTTCCTGTTCACATTCTCACTAAATCAACGTTAGTTGAAAGAGATATTGATCTTTTACATCAGATAAATAAGAATTCAAAAGCATTGATTAGTTTTAGTTTTTCATCTACAAATGATGATGTTAGCAGTATTTTTGAACCAAGGGTTCCTCCTCCTTCTGAGCGATTGCAAACAATTACAAAATTAAAACAAGAAGGATTTTCGTGTGGTATGTTTCTCTTACCAGTGATTCCTTTTATTACAGATACTGCAGATGTGATGAAACAAACGATAAAAGATGCAGCGGAAGCAGGAGCTGATTATATCATTTTTGGAGGGATGACATTAAAAACTGGGAAACAAAAAAAGTTTTTTTATGAAATCATAAAGAATCATTTTCCAGAGATACTTCCCAACTATGAAATGATTTATATGGATAATAAATGGGGAAATGCAAGTGAACCGTATTATCACTCAATTAATCAAACATTTCAACATATTATAAAGCATTATCGTATTCCTAAACGAATACCCTCTCGTTTATTCAATGATGTCGTTTCAGATCATGATAGAGTCGTTATTATCCTTGATCAACTTCATTATCTTCTTCAATTGCATGGAAAACGTTCACCTTACGGTTTCGCTGCATATAAGATATCACGATTAGATCATGACATTACCACAATGAAAAATAAGTTACAATCTATTAAGGGGGTAGGAAGAGTAACTGAAAAGATTATTTTAGAAATCCTCGAAACAAAAACATCGTCATATTATGGAAAAATGTTAATTTCATAAAAAAATGAAAAAATTACCATTGTTTAGGTTTTGCAATAACATCAAGAATGTGCATATCCATAAGCCATTTGCTATTCGTCGGTGTGACCAATAGAATAGTGTCTGCTCCATACCCTGTTCCCGCAATGCTAAGTACTGGTTCATCAGAGAGTAATCCTGCATCTGCAGCCATAGCTACAATTTCAACTGCAACTTTTGTTCCCTGACCGAAAAGACGTAACGTGTCTGCAATCATGGTTGTTGGCGTGACTGTACCTTTCTTTTTCCGATAATAATCATTCCAAGAATGAAAAATCATTGGACCAGTAAATATCGTGATGTTTTGATCTTGCATTTTCTTTTTATTTTCCTCATGCAATTCTTGTTTCCCTTTTTCTTTAAATCCCTTAGAGTGTGTTACTGCAACAACATTTCTCTTTTGTTCAAAAAGTGTTGAAGCCATCACCCCAGTTTTTCCTGTCGTAGTTGCAATAACTATATCGCTAATATCATGATCGACTGCATATTTATTGGCAATGTGAAGGACGTCTTCTGTAGATTTATCTGTCGTGTCTATCATCAAACCACCTTAAAAATACAATTATAATATCATCATTTAAAATCAACGGTAAAACAAGAGGAAAAAAGATTATAATCAACTCAAAAATGGAAGAATTGTTTTTAGTTTTATGATTCTGCTTTTTTCAATTCTTCTTCCATCATTTTTTCAAGTTTTTTATCAATACCTAATTCATGAGAAATATCTTGCATTTCGGCAATAATTTTTTCCCACAGTACTTGTTGACCAAGAGCAAAATCCCACATATCCAGTTTTTTTGCCCCTTCCGCTTCTTTGAATTCTTCAATAAATTGTTTCTTATCTTCATCATTCATTGTCAGCACCAATGACTCATTTCTTAATTTAGGTTTTCTTTTGCATTGCTCGTAATTGTTTAATTCGAGCGATTTTTGACATTTGATCAAGCATTTCTTCCCATAATGCCTCTTGATCTAGCGCGTAAAACCACATATCTAACTTTGTATCGATATCAGCTTCTTTGAAATCTTTAAGGAATGCTTTTTTATCTTTTTCATCCACAGTATATCCCTGCCAATAATTACAATTAATGAATAGGTTTTATCTTTTTTCCTTTTTAAAAACTTATCCTTATCAATCTTTCGGTTTGGTAATGATAAAGCCTTTTTTCTTCTTCCGCCACTCAGCCCAAATTTTGAGCATTGGCGGTAAAATAAGAATAGTTGTCAAAAGTGAATAAATTATTGTAATTGAAGCAATCAATCCAAATTGTTGTTGAGGAGTGATAGGAGCAATTATGAGAATGCCAAAACCAGCTACTGTAGTCGCTGCCGAAGCAAGAAGAGCTCCACCTGTATGACTTACTGTTGAAGTAACAGCTTTTTCAATGTCTCCTGTCGTATCCGCAATCAATCGAAATCGTTGAACTGCATGAATAGCATAGGTTACTCCGAGCCCAATAGTAATTGATGTGATCATCACCGTCATTATGTTTAAATCAAGACCAATGAAATACATGGTTCCAAGAATCCAGGCAATAGAAAGTAACACTGGGATAAGTGTAAGTAGACTAAGCATAAAATTTCTGAATACAATAAATAGAACGATTGCAGCAAGAATAATGCAGATTATAGTAGAATTTAGTTGACTTTCGGTTAATGATTGTGCAGTAACAAACATAAGGGTTTCTGCTCCAGTCACGGTTACCTTGAGAGAGTCAAGGCCAGATATATCTTCGGTAAGTTGATTATATAAACGTTGTCCTTTTCCACTTGATTGGTTGATATTATCTGATTGCGTTTCACCATTCGTGTAGACTCGTATAACCGTTGCATCGTAATTAGTCTCATCTCGATGAAGCACTGATTTCAAATCATTTTCATATTGATCGTGATTAAGTAAATACGAAAATAAATTCTTAACATTATTATCTGTTAATGGAATATTATTGTTATCTAAAGAAAAGCTATCTTTTATCGTCTTGTTTTGTTCTACAGCATCATTGATTACTGAGAGAACGGAAACAATTTTTGCTTCACCTCTTGGCGTAGATGCAATATAATCATTATCCTTCATATTCTCGATTGTCAAATGAATACCGGATAGTGTTTTTGTTGATGCTATATCTCCTTCAATTAATACATATTCTTGATCCATTCCTGATGAGGGAAATGATTCTGAGACTTCTTCAAAAATTTCAATTGTTGGATTATCCTCTGGGAGCATACTTTCCATGTCAAAAGAGGTTTGAACTTGTAATGCAGCAATACCCATCACTGCTGAAATAGCAAAAGCAATGATAATGACTGTTTTTGTATGATGAATTAAAATGGTAGATAATTTTTTCAGCCAACATTCTAAACTATTTTTATTTGACCTTTGTTTTTTTGGTTTCCACTTTTTATCAATTAAATAACGGACTGATGAAAGAAACGTTAATGTAATAATAAAAGTGAAAATAATTCCAAGTGCTGAAAGTAATCCCAAATCCTGAATAGGGCGTATGGTTGCTGTTAGAAACGAAAGAAATGCTATAACTGTAGTGATGGTAGCAAGAAATAATGCAGTTCCTATATCTTTAATTGAAGATTTTATCGCTTGAGATACCGTTTGACCATCTGAGAGTTCTGCTCGATAATTATGAAACATGTGAACAGAATAATCCACACCTAAACCAAGCATGAGCGGTACTAAAGCTACATACATCATGTTAAAACTTATACCTAATAATACCATAGTACCAAAAATCAACAGAATCGAAAGACTAAGCCCAATTAATGGCAGAAACATGTAGCTTATTTTTCGAAAAGTGATGAAAAGTAAAAGAAGGATTGCGATAAAAATTGATGGCATAATAATTGTATTTGATTCCATAGCTACTTCATCGATTTCAAGAGATAATTGAGTGTTACCCGCTGTTTTCAACGTAAATACTGAACTAGATTCAATAGAGGCGATTTTTTCATTGAATGATTCGATAATGTCCTTTCGTTCTTCTCCAGATAAACTTCCATTGATAAACCCCATAAGAAGCGTTTTTTGAGTTTTTTCTTCGGATTCATACTGTTTTGGAAGAAATGTAAGGGTTGATGTTTTTAGATCTTTCAAAAACTCTGGTTTGATAAAAACTGTTTTTTCTGAAACCCCATTATTTGGAGCAGTATCTGAAGTAATCCACCAGTTTTCAATAGCAGTAAGTGATATTTCGTTAATGGTATTATCATTTGTGGATAGCATTGATTGCATGTCATCGAATTGTTCCCAGGATAAATCTGAAAAAGAGTTTATTATACCCATTGAAATTTTGGATAAAAACGGTCGATGCTGCATTGTTTCTATCACATTTTGAAGAGTTTCAATTTCAGTATTTATTCGTAACCAAGGAAGATGAAGAATGGGAAGTTGATAATATTGAAAGGATGTTGAAAAATCGCCAAGTTTTGCCGGTAGGCCAAAGCCATCATTTACTGGAGCTATCCCATAAGTTGCAAGTTCAGTTTTATTTACGGTCCAAGTTATTTTGTTTTCTGATTTTTGAAAAGACAATTCAGCTGAAGAGAGTTGAATTGGAAAAGAAACTTCCGATCCAGAAGGTGTAATCCAGAGTGCTACTGAAGAATTGAAGGTATTGTGGAGTTCTTTGTTTCGAATTTGTGATATAATGTTTTTTACATTCGGAATTATGCCTTCACCAATAGTCCAGAGTTCATGTTTTGGTTCTAAATGAGCAGCTATCCGATAGTTTATTTCTTTGAGTTGTTCTGGTCCAATTAGGTTTGTAAATGAAATTGACCATTCCATTACATTTAACGGAAAAAATGGTTTTGTGAGTTGTTGGTCTAATGCTGAAAGATCATAGACGTCTATTGAAAAAGTGATCGTTTCTTCTTCTTGCTGTATATAGGCATTTTTGATGTCTGCACTTTCAAATGTTTTTCCTCGTGATAATCGTGGAAATCTTTTGTATTCAAATTCTTCGTTTGGATCATTATTTGCTAATAATTGTTGTTCTTCAAATATTGGATCAAAAAGGATATCTTCAATCACATTTTTGATTTGTTGATCTGAGCTATTTTCAATTGATGTATTATATTCGATTCCAAGAACCATATCTACAAAATTAGTAAAGCTCATTATTGATTCGATATCATCATTTTCAGCTAAGTCCAGAGTGATTGTATGTATTTTTCTAATATTTGTTGGTGTGAGAATGTTTTCATTGGTTTTATGTTCAGTTAAAATCATGACGACATCTTGATTTTGTCCAAAATATTCACTTACTCTAGTGTTTGCATCTGCTATTTCTGAGTCTGGCATAAAATCTTCGGTTGATGTACTCATGTTTATATTTGTGATGTTAATGCCAAAAGCAAGAGTAATCAAGATGGTGAATAGTATGATGAGGAAGGGGTGTTTTTCAACTTTGATACCGATTTTGTCTAACATTTTGGTCAATTCTCTTTATTAAAGTTGTGTTGTGAATTCAAGTCAGTATTTTAATTCTATGGTGTATATTATTTATAATCAATATATAATTATTTCGATATCGAACGGTTCAATTCCGAAATATATAAATAAGATAAAAAACGTTTTACTGACAATGACAACGATTTTTAATTTCCAAACAAAATCTGGAAAGCAACAAGGTATCCTTGCGGTATTCATTCTTCATTCTTTAACTAAAAAACCAAAATCAGGATATGATCTTCTTAAGGAAGTCACAGCAAAAACCGAAGGGGCATGGACTCCAAGTAAAGGAACCATATATCCTCTTTTAACTAAACTGGAAAAAGATGGTTTAATTGAAGTTGCTCGAGTCGGCCAACGTTCAAAAACAGTTTATGAAACAACAAGGGAAGGGTTGAATCATTTGGAAAATGTAAAAAAACATGCAAGGGAAATGGAGGAGAAAATCAATCAATTCCGTCACCTGCTTTCTGAGATAATTAATGAAGAAAATGCTCAACTCATTAACACGATGCTTCAAATACGAAAATTGGTCATTGAACTTGCTGCAACAAAACAAGATGAAATCCAAAATATGTTAAATAATGCGTTATATAGACTACAAAAACTTGCCGAAGAAGAACCTACTATGTAAAAAAGAAAAAATTAAATTAAATCCAATCATCTTTTTTCAATTGCAGATTCTTCTCGTTTAGATAAAATGAAACGATTCGGTATCGATACAACTCTCGCGATTGGTATTTTTGTAACTGATTTACGTAAGTTTTCTAGGAAAATTGGAAGAGATCATGAGCTAGCGTTAAGCCTTTGGAATACAACTATTCACGAAGCACGAATGCTAGCTGCTCTCATTGATGACCCAAAACAAGTTGGTAAACAGCAAATGGACACCTGGATTGAGGATGTTCACTCTTGGGATCTTTGTGATCATTGTTGCTATACTCTTTTTGATAAAACTGAATTTGCTTGTCAAAAAATAAGAGAATGGAGCAATCGTAGGGCGGAATTTGTAAAAAGAGCCGCGTTTTCATTAATTGCAGCACTTGCAACTCATGATAAAAAAGCAAAAGATGCTTTATTTGAACAATTCTTTCCCATTATCATTAGGGAAAGTAAGGATGAAAGAAAATATGTTAAAAAAACAATAAACTGGGCATTAAGAAATATAGGAAAGAGAAATCACTATCTAAACGAAAAAGCATTGGAAACTGCACAAAATATGTTAAAGAAGAATGATAAAACTTCTCAATGGATTGCAAAAGATGCTATTAAGGAACTCAGAAGTGAAAAAGTACAAAAAAGAATATCCCGTAAGATATCGTCTAAACCCTGAAAAAGGGTAATTACCCTAAATCCGATCTAGTAAAATTAGATTATTTTACATACGTTTTAGAAAATCCCCAGGCTGTACAAGGTTATCGTTGTGCTTACGGGATCTGAAATAAATCCTTTTTTATCCATTGCTCTTGCTGTGATAGTGATATTGCCAAAATATAAGTCAGTAAAGGTATCCGACCATCCATCTGATGCATTATCATCAAAGCCCGAATCATTATTACTATAGCTGAAAAATACACATTGTACTCCAACACCAGGGCCATCATCAGCATTTACTCGGACTGTTACATCTCCTCCAACATAAATTGATTTTCCAAAATCGAGGACCTTGTTTCCTAATATATAAATCCCTCTGTCTGGTTCTAAGATTTCGATTGTAGGAGGAAATATGTCAAATGTGTAGGTCATTATTTTTTTAGTTTCACAGTTTCCATTTTTATCTACAGAATAAAATTCGATCGTATGTGTTCCTTCAGGTATTTGAAATGGTTCTACGTATTCTTGCTCTTCTCCACCATCAATACTATAATACGTCGCATCTATTCCTACATCCCCCAATTGAACTGCGATTAATTTGACTGTTCCGTTGTTAGGATAGTAACAAGAAATTGTTATAAGTTGTGGGGGGTCATAAGAAATTGAAAATCCTAGTATCAAAGGACTAGAACCGATAACAAACAAGCTTCCAATCATAAAACAAAGAATTTTACTATATTTCTTTTTCATTTTTCTCCCCAAATACCAATAATTATAACGAATTTATAATATATAATTATTTTGGCAAAAAAAAGGCCATTTATCA